>MKSX01000010.1 GCA_001897445.1 Alphaproteobacteria bacterium 33-17
ACCTATACAATTGCGAAAAATGCAAAGCATTTTGTGGCAATCCAAAACTTTGAACCTCTGCCGCAATGATGACATATATTACCTAAACACCCTATAAAACCTTTTTAAAGTAAACGGAATTAAAAGCATTAAACAAAGACTTACAGCTATAGCATTAGCTAGTGGCCAGTTTCTGGCTAAAAAGAACTCACTCCAGATAAGCTTGCCTATCGTAGTAATCTCAGAACCGCCTAATAAATCAGGAATAATATACTCACCCAAAGACGGTATAAATACAATTGCACATCCCGAAATAATGCCGCTTAGTGACATGGGTATTATAATCTTGAAAAATATAGTAAACTTAGATGCACCTAAGTCTTCTGCAGCTTCCACTATCTGGAAATTAAGTTTTTCAATATTAGCAACTAAAGGAAGTATCATAAATGGCAAATAACAGTATACCATTCCAATAATCACAGAGGTTTGTGAATTAAGTAAATCTAAACCCTCAAAACCCAGTAAATCTGCAAATATACTAATAATTCCATGTTTTTTAAGTATAATCATCCAAATATATACTCTTAAAAGCAGTGAAGAGAAAAAAGGTATAAAAATAGATATCAGCAGCAAATCTTTAACTTTTTGAGTTCTGGTTGCAATATAAAATGCGGCAGGATACCCTATTATCAGGCAGGCTAAAGTTGTTATAATCGCAAGCTTAATAGAGGTTGCATATGCCATTAAATAAAGATTATCAGTAAATAACTCCTTATAATTGACAAAACTTGGTTTGATAATCAAGGCATCATTTTGCTGAATTATAAATGATTCAAAAGGAGGTATGTTATCTACCTGAGTGCAAAATGATATGTATATGACTATAAGCATCGGTAGTACCATAAGCATACCAACCCAAATATGCGCTATTATTTTTGTTATACTCATCTTGCTCATAACTTGCCTTTATTAAAGATATTTCTTAATGTATAGCCCAAAATACCTTATTTATCATACATTTTCTTTATAAGCCATATTGACTTTTAAATCATATGTATTTAATTTAGCACATGCTTTTGTAAAATAAGTAAAAAATTACCTTGCTAATATGTAACATCAAGGTTAATATATTAATAATAATCCATATTGAAGTACCATGATTAACGAAATTAATTACAGTTTAATAATAGATGATGCTTTGCATTATGCTGTCAAAAAAGTTTTAAAACTAACTCAGGAAAACGGTTTAGTAGGCAACCATCATTTCTTTATTTCATTTATTACCAGTTATCCTGGAGTACAGCTTTCTGAAAGGATTAAAAATAAATACCCTGATGAGATTACAATTGTAATTCAACACCAATACGAAGAGTTAAAGGTTGAGGAAGATCATTTTAGCCTAAAACTAAGCTTTAATAATATTAAAGAAAATGTGGTTGTTCCCTTTGCAGCTCTTACCGCTTTTGCAGACCCAAGCGTTAAATTTGGGCTTCAGTTCAGACATGCAGATAACTTATTTAAAGCCGCTAAAGAACAATCTGCAAAGCCACAAAAGGTTAATCAGGTTCCAAATCCAATTGCAGCCGATGATAATTCATCATCCAATGTTATTAGTCTAACAAATTTCCGCAAGGATAAAAAAGATAAGTAAAAAACTAATTTTTCTATAAAATTCAAATACTTGATTGATTATAGTTATTCTTGTGATATTTTATTTGGTTAAATAAGGTATTTAGGGGACTTTTATGAACAACAACAGTTTTTTACAAATTCTGTTAGAAGACGACAGTGGAAACAAAAGAAAATTAGCAGATTTAAAAGGAAAAAGGATAGTACTATACTTTTATCCTAAAGATGATACACCAGGATGCACTGTAGAAGCGCAAAACTTTAGAGATCTTACACCTGAATTCAATGAACACAATACAATTATTTTAGGTGTATCTAAAGATAATGTCGATTCTCATAGTCGCTTCAAATCAAAATATTGCCTGCCATTTAATTTACTGAGCGATATAAATGGCGAGCTTGTAGAAGCATTCGGAGTCTGGGTAGAAAAGAATATGTATGGCAAAAAATCTATGGGAATTGAACGCTCCACTTTCATAATTAATGAAGCTGGTGAAGTTATAAAATCATGGAAAAAAGTTAGCGTAAATGATCATGCTAAAGAAGTATTAGAATATATTAAATCACTATAAAATGCTTACACTTACTGCTTATAATATTCAGGATATTAATAAACTTGCACGTTCTATTGCAAGTAATTTAGAACCTAATAATGTTATTACCTTACAAGGTAACTTAGGCGCTGGGAAAACCACACTTTCTCAAGGTATAATAAAGTTTTTAAATCCTCAGATTCAGGACGTCCCAAGCCCTACTTTCAATATAGTTTTAACATATGATTCAGATTTAGGTGAAATTTGGCATTTTGATTTATATAGATTAAAATCAGAAAATGAATTAGAAGAAATTGCTTTTTTTGATGCAATCAGAAGTAAAGTATGCATAATAGAATGGCCAGAACTTGCTGAAAAATATTTACAAACAAATTCTATCAGAATAAGCATTAATATATTGCCTAATTCTGAAACTAGAGAAATTAAAATTAGTGCAAATAAAGATTATTTAAATAAGGTATTAAAGAATTATGAATACTGATCGACCTAGCTTAAAAAGGGAATTTTTAGAAAAACATAATTTCGGTGACTGCAAAATAATCGAGCTAGTTCCTGATGCATCTCGCAGAACTTATAGCAGACTGATTAATAAAAACGGTGATAGCTACATATTAATGGATGCTCCGCCTGAACATGAATCTGTGGGATCTTTTATAAAAGTTACTAATACACTTAGATCAATGCACTTGTCTGCTCCTGAAATTATTCATTTTGACGAAAAAGAAGGTTTTGTCATGCTTGAAGATTTAGGTGATGACAGTATTAATAAATTTATATCAAATAATCCTCACTTTGAAGAAGAGTATTATCTGAAGTGCGTTGACGTACTTTCAACAGTCTACCAAAACTTTTCAGAGCATAATCATTACGATAATTATGATATAAATTACTTTCTTAAAGAGGGTAAAATTTTTGCAGATTATTGTATATATTCACCTAGCAGAAGTACTACAGAAAATGAAGAATTAAATCATGAATATAAAGAATTACTTACATCACTTTATGACCTGATTCTTGAACCTACAAAAAAAACATTAGTACTCAGAGACTATCACGCTGATAACTTACATATATTACCAATGCGAAAAGGTGTAAATTCTATAGGACTTTTAGATTATCAGGATGCTTTAGTTGGTCACCCATGTTATGATTTAATGTCACTTCTTGAAGATGCAAGAAGAGATGTGGGGGCTGCAACTGTTCATAAATGCGTTGATAAGTTTATTTCAGATAATTCCTTTGATCATCAGGACTTTATGTTTGCTTATTATATTTGGGCATTACAAAGAAACCTAAAAATTGTAGGAATATTTAATCGTAAAGTATATCGTGATGGCAATTTAAATTATCAGAAGTTTTTACCAAGGGTTTGGAGATATATTATTGGTGATATTAACCAGCCTCATTTAATGTACTTTAAAAACTTTATTGAAAAGGTCATTCAACCTGTAGGTTAGACGCTATTTTATTATTATTAGCCTCGGAAGTTTTGATGCAGTGTATGTTTACCACAAAATCTTTAGCAACGACTTCTGGGGTTATCCCCTCATACATATCGTTACTATCAAACGTGTAATATTGAATGCGGAGCTTATTTAAAAGAGCTTCTATAACTTCGTTCCTGATTGCTAATCCCTGTTTATCTACCGCCACATTATTTAAGTACCTTGTAACCTTACCTTGCACCATACCTAAAATTCTTCCATTACCATCCATTAAAGGCCCCCCAGAATTACCATGATTAATAGAAGAAAGGCTAAATTCTATCATCTGCCTGGCATCCTGATAATTAAACTTGGTTAAAGCAACTTCAACTACTTCGTATAATCCTGTTTCACCTCTATCTAAAGGATATCCCATAACATATACTCTTGAACCTGACTGAAGCGTTTTAGTATTTCCTTTAAAAAATGGAATTTTCTTAGGAGAAGTTTCTGATTTTAGTAAAGCCAGATCTACAAATTTATCATAGGCTACCAGTTTTAGTGGCGTAGGTGGAATAGCACCTCTTGCACTGTAATTAATGCAATTTTCTACAACATGGTAATTAGTAGCTATATAATTTTGCGTAACAAAAAAACCTGTACCACTGGATATATTATACTTCCCTTGGGGCAGGTCACGGAACCGCACTTTATCCCATAAAGGATCATTTGCAAAGCATACAAATGGAAGTATTAATAATATAAGTGTGTATTTTTTCATTTAAACTACTTTATTTAATAAATGCACTACTTTGGGTTTTATCTGGTTTATTTACATTCAAATTTATACCGTTCTCTAAATCGGTCTGATTTGCCTTTTTTTGCTGAGTTTCAGCAACGTCTATTATATTTTCAAGTGATCCTGCTACTTCGTTTAATTGTTTAACTTTGTTATCTTTTGGATTTTTATGAAATATTCCAACTATTGCTTCTTTAATAATATGCAGGACTTCTTTTATGTGATGAGTAAAGTTTCTATATAAATAATTACGTGTTAATTTTTGCATCATTTTCTGTTGCTTTACTACAGACTCCATATCTTTTTGTACAATTCCGACTTTTGACACAGTGTTCTGAATGTCTTTTAAAGATTTTACTTCTGTAGAAGTCTGTAAGTTTGTAAGATCTGTAATAATAGAACGAACATTTTCTGAGCTTTTTAGATTATTATATTGATTATGAAACTCATCATATGACTTTGTGATTTCATCGATAATAACTCTATTTTCCGAATTAAAGTTATCTAATTGATTTTGTCTAATTTGATTTCTGCCTTCTTGCTCTATCACTGCATTATCAGCGACGCTATTAAGTTCATCTATAAAACTTTGTTTATTATTAATAAATTGAGATACAGTTTTACTTTTGATGACCTTTCCATTCAAACCAAACTTAGTCATAAGATTAAAACAATGACCCGCATGCGCCAAATGATGCCTGATTTGAGCAAATTTACCTTTAGGTATTATTTTAGTAGTTTGAAGCGCATTTACTTCATTTCCTACCTGACCTAATAAATGTGGCAATACATTTTCTTTTTGCTGCATAAATGTTCTCAATTTATTTATATTAATATACTATATTAATTATATTGCAATAAACTGAGATGGGTCAAATTATATAAAGTTGATAAATAGTTAATTTTGCATTAACTATATGAATTATATAGAAAAAAATTACGATATTTTTTTGGTAAAAAATACACCACCAATAATCATTGATGAGACCAGTGAGATCATATAATAAATAATGGAGGCAGCGATAGCTAATTCTGCATCTATTGGAAATATGTAGGCCGAGTAAACCATTGATATTTCACGAATTCCTATTCCTCCAATTGATACAGGAAAAATTAAGGCTGCTGAAGATATAAAAAATACAATTGCATATTCAATTAAACTAACATTAGGCATTATATCAGAAATGACCATATAAAAGCCTATATAGCATAGTATTTGCACTAAAATAGATTTAAATAAAGCATATAATGATAGCTTTAAATTCTCCCCCAAATATTCCCTAGTAACATATCTATATAAGTATAAGTTCACCAGCATGCCTAAAGCTGCAATTAACCAAATATATTTAGCAATAAATTCTATTTTATAACTTGCAAAAGGAAGCAAAGAAAGTACCAGAACAGCAAGTGCAAGCATTCCACTTCCTCTGTCGCTTAAAACTATTTTAAAAGAATCAAAAACGCTAAATAAGTAAATTTTATTAAGGATATATAATTTATACCCTTCGCCCCCTACTCCACCAGGTAAGAAATTGCTAACCATACTTGAGCGGTAAAACAAATTCAGGCAGGACTTATAACTTGCTTTCACTCCATGAGATTCTATATAGTCCTTAAGTCTTAACGCACTAATATTATATGAAAAATTAAATGATATAAATGCTACCGTTAAATGAAAAACATTTATCCTACTTAAATAATTTACAATCTCATTAACATCTACCTTAGTATATAAATGGTAGAATATTAATGCCATTATTGAAATTTTCAGTAAAACGAGTAGTGCTTTTTTCATTTATTTCTTCACTTTTGTAATTTTCTTTATTTCGTAAGGTTTTTTATGCTGAGATTCAAAATATGTACGCATTACTAGTTCTGCTATAAAACCAGTAGTGATAAGCTGTACACCTGACATAAAAGTTATAATAAATAGGTAAAACAAAGGCTTATCTGTAATAGACTGCCCCATTACCTTAAGTGTTACTAAATATATTGATACTAAGCCACTAATAATAAATGATATAATACCTAAAGTACCAAATAGATGCATAGGTTTTTGACGAAACTTAAGCATGAATACCATCAGCATAAGGTCACTTACTACTCTGAATGTTCTGCCAATACCATATTTTGATTCACCATATTTACGCGCGTGATGTTTTACGTCAACTTCAATAATTTTGGCACCGTTTATATGAGCGAGTATTGGTATAAACCTGTGAAGCTCACCATATAAATCAAGTCTTTTAGCAATATCGCCTTTAAAAACTTTTAAAGTACAACCATAGTCTTTTAAGTTTACATTAGTAAGCTTTCTAATCAAATAATTAGCTATTTTACTTGGTATTTTACGCAGCAACATTCCGTCCTGGCGTTTTTTTCTGCGACCAGCAACCACATCAACTTTTTGATCTTCTAAAAGCTTAATCATCATAGGTATATCGCTTGGGTCATTTTGCAAATCACCATCAATAGTTGCAATATACTTGCCTTCTGCATGCTCAATGCCAGCTGCCATAGCGGATGTTTGACCAAAATTACGGCTAAATTCTATGAGCTTGATTCTGGAATTATTTTGCTCATGTATTATTTGGCATGTTTTATCACTTGAACCATCATCTACAAAAATTATCTCATAATCGATATTTTCTAAACTATTACTAATTGCTTCGATAATGTGAATAATATTATCTTCTTCATTGTAAACTGGTATGACTACAGATAATTGCATCACTTACCTCCTGTATTCTATATTATTTTCGGCTTTAGAAGATATAATATAAATAAACTTAACGCAAGCGTTAGGAAATATATCTCTATCATTGCTTTCTAAATTAAATCTAGTAGTATAGTCAGTACTTTATAAATGTAGTAAATTCAGGTTGATTTGGGCTTCAAATTGATGTATTTACATATTAAATAATTTGTCCTTTTTAAGTAGGTGTTTATGCTAGAAGATATTCGCGATTCTGTGTCGGTTTCACTCGAAGATGAGATGAAAAAATCTTACCTTGATTATGCTATGAGCGTAATCGTTAGTAGAGCGCTGCCAGATGTTCGCGATGGTCTTAAGCCTGTTCACCGCCGTATTTTATACGCAATGTATGAATCTGGTTGCGATTATAACAAACCTTACAGAAAATCTGCGAGAATCGTGGGTGAGGTAATGGGTAAATATCACCCGCATGGTGACGCTGCTATTTATGATTCATTAGTACGTATGGCGCAGGATTTCTCGCTTAGGCTTCCTCTTATTGATGGTCAGGGTAACTTTGGCTCAATGGATGGTGACTCTCCAGCGGCGATGCGTTATACAGAATCAAGGCTTGATAAATCAGCGCATTCAATGCTAGAAAATATCAATGAGCAGACCGTAGACTTTAAAGAAAATTATGACGGCTCCGAACTTGAACCTACAGTTTTACCTGCAAGATTCCCTAACCTTTTAGTAAATGGTACAAACGGTATTGCCGTAGGTATGGCAACAAATATTCCACCTCACAACCTTGGCGAAGTAATTGACGCGTGCTGCGCATATATTGATAATCCAGATATTACATTTGATGAAATTGGTGAGATTGTTAAAGGCCCTGATTTCCCAACAGGTGGTATAATCCTTGGCATGTCTGGTATTAGGTCAGCATTAGCGACAGGAAGAGGCTCTATAGTCATCAGAGGGCGCACTGAAATTGAAGAAACCAAAGAAAAGAAGCAAGCTATTATTATTACCGAAATGCCCTATCAAGTTAATAAAGCTAAACTTGTTGAGCGTATTGCCGAGCTTGTTAAAGAAAAGAAAATTGAAGGTATTACCGACCTGCGTGATGAGTCTGATAAATCAGGCGTTCGTGTCGTTGTTGAAGTAAGAAGAGATGCATTTGCTGACGTGATTTTAAATCAACTTTATAGCTATACACCGCTTCAAACAAGTTTTGGTGTTAATGCACTTGCCCTTCATGAATCGCGCCCAATGCAAATGAATATTAAAGATATCATTGCGGCTTTCTTAAATTTTAGAGAAGAAGTGGTTGTAAGGCGTACAAAATTCAGACTAGGCAAAGCCAGAGATAGAGCGCATGTATTAATCGGCCTTGCAGTTGCGGTAAGCAATATTGATGAAGTAATCCAGCTTATTAAATCATCTCCTGATGCTCATACTGCTAAAGAGCGTTTAATGGCAAGAGGGTGGGATGCTGGAAATGTACTTCCGATGATTAAACTTGTTGAGAGTTCAAATATCATTAAAACAGTAAGTGATGTAATTAACCTTACTGAAGAACAAGCAAAAGCTATTTTAGAGATGAGACTTCAAAGACTTACAGCACTTGAGCATCAAAAAATTAATGACGAGCTAAAAAACATCGTCACAGAAATTGCTGACTTCCTTGATATTTTATCATCAAGATCTCGTCTTCTTAACGTTATTAAAGAAGAAATGATTGAAGTTAAAAATGAGTTTGCAACACCTCGCAGAACTTCAATTGAAATGTCAGAATTTGAGCATGATATTGAAGACTTAATTCCACGTGAGGAAATGGTAGTTATCGTAACAATGGGCGGCTATATTAAACGTGTTCCGCTTTCTACATACAGAGCGCAAAGACGTGGCGGCAAAGGCAGATCTACTATCACTATGCACGAAGAAGACATGACAACAGATTTATTTGTTGCAAGTACACATGCACCAGTATTATTCTTCTCATCACTTGGCAGAGTTTACAGGCTTAAAGTTTATAAACTTCCTATTGGTTCACCACAATCGAAAGGTCGTGCGCTTGTTAATATTTTCCCACTTGCTGAAGGTGAAGTTATCAATAACGTAATGGTGCTTCCTGAAGACAGAGAAGACTGGAAAGGTAAGCACATTGTATTTGCTACTAGCCATGGTAACGTAAGACGTAACGATATTCAGGACTTCGAGAATATTCCATCTAACGGTAAAATTGCTATGAAGCTTGAAGATAATGATAGCTTAGTTGGCGTTGCACTATGTACAGATGAAAACCATATTATGCTTGCTACAAATTCAGGTAAAGCCGTAAGATTTAACGTTGAAAACGTTAGAGTATTTAAAGGTCGGACATCTGTAGGCGTAAGAGGCGTAAGACTTAGCGAAGTTGATAGAGTAATTTCTATGTCAATTATTAATGGCGGCTCATATGACATTGAAGAGCGTGAATTATTTACATCGATTGAGCTTCAGCTTAGAAAACAAATTGCACTTACTCCAACAGATGAGCTAATTAATCAGGTAGAGAGTGATATTTTAGGCAAGCTAGGCAAAGAAAAAATTGCTAAATTTGCTGAACAAGAACAATTCATTTTAACCGTAACTGAAAATGGATTTGGCAAACGTACATCTGCATATGAATACCGCATTACAAATCGTGGTGGTCAGGGCGTAACAAACATTGTCACATCCGAAAGAAATGGCGGCGTGATTGCGAGTCTTCCAGTTTGCGATACAGACCAGATCATGTTACTTACAAACAAAGGGCGTATCATTAGATGCCCTGTACATGACATCCGTATTTCAGCTAGAAGTACGCAGGGCGTTAAACTCTTCTCGATTAATGATAATGAAAGCGTAGTATCTGCAATCAGAATCATCGATGGCGCAAGTAACAATGAAGAAGAAGGTGAATTAAGCGATACAAGTGGTGATACAAATGAGCAATAGGATTGGCATTTATCCAGGTACATTTGATCCAGTGACGATTGGTCATATGGATATTGTTAAAAAAGCTTTGATGGTTGTTGATAAACTTGTTCTCGGTATTGCTATAGTAAACTTTAAAAACACAGTATTTAGCGCTGCTGACAGGGTTACAATGGCAAAAGAATATATCAAAACCTTGCCTGAGGAACTACAGGCAAGGATTGAAGTTGCTTACTTTGATGGCTTATTGGTAAACTTTGCTAAAAAGATTGGTGCAAATCTGATTCTTCGTGGCATTAGAGCGGTTAATGATTTTGAGTTTGAATTTCAGTTAAGCTGCGTAAATTCTAGGCTAATGCCTGAACTGCAGACTATATTTATCCCTTCATCAGAAAACAACCAATATGTATCTTCACGGTTTGTAAAAGAAGTTGCAAAACTTGGCGGCGACATATCTAGTTTCTCATGTGAGTTTGTAGTAAATAAGCTTACTGACTATTATTCAAAACAAATAACTAAAGAGCAAACTTTCCCTAATGACTGATGATAATGGAATAAGAAAATATAGAAAACGTGAGCGCGAAATAAGCGCCGTTTTGGAAGACTTTTTAAAACCAGTATTTGAAAAACAGGGATATGCTATAACCAAAATATTATTTAACTGGCATAAGATTGTTGGAAATAATGATATTATTAGTTATGCAAAGCCAATTAAAATTACATCCCATAAAACATTTACATCTACTCAGCATGTTTTAATGGTAGAATGTGATAATCCATTTGTTGCACAAAAAATCGGTTATTCTAAAGCAGTTATGTTAGAACGTATAACTAACTTTTTAGGCTATGCTGCTGTTCATGATATTAGAACCAAATTAGTGCCCAAAGATAATACCAAACCAAGACCAATTAATCTAAAAGACATTCCTGTAACATCTATTCAAAAACAAAACATTGCAAGTATTTGTAAGGCAAGTGATGAGGAAATTGAGACGGTTTTAAATTCCTTAGGGAATACTATCTGTAAACGTGACAATTTGGTTTTGTTAAGAAAAGGAGTGCCGCAGGATAAGTGGTAGTATTTGAATGACTAGTAAATTAAAACATGTAATAAATGTCAAATTAATATCATCTGATGTTGCTTCAGATTTATGTAAAAGAATAACTATTCAATTGCCTGAATATTTTGGAATTATGGAAGCAAATGAAAATTATTTTAACGGTATATTTCAAAAAACAAATTTTGCTGCTAAATATAATAATGAATATGTTGGATTATTATCTTTAGAATTTCCATATTCTAATAATAGTAATGTTTATTGGATGGGAATATTGCCTAATTATCATAATAAAGGTATTGGTAAAAAGTTATTACAATATGCCAGTAAATATTCTTTAGAAAAGGGAACCGCCTCGATTACTGTAGAAACATTGTCACCAAATCAAAATGACCATAACTATTATAAAACTTATCAATTTTATAGATCATTTGGTTTTCATCCTTTATTCAACATAAAACCATTAAATTATGAATGGGAAATGGTATATATGATTAAAATCCTAAAAATTCAATGAAAAACTTGCAATTATTTTTATTAACTTTTCTATTCTAAATTTTTTCTAAAGTATAATTTGCCTACTATTTCTCCAATACTATAACCCATTTTTTGATAAAATTTATGACTTAAAGCTCTTTCTTCTCGAATACCTGAAGTAACTTCAATAACTTGAACGTTTTTACTTTTACATACCATTTCCATATGATTCATTAAAGTACTACCTATACCACTGTTTCTGCTATCTCTATTAACAATTAACCCAGTAATACGGCATACCTTATAAATATATACAAAACCTTCAGTAATTATAAAAGTAATTAAACCAACAATTCGATTATCTTTTTCTGCAATATAAATATTGTAGTTTGGGGAATTTGAATATATTTCAATTCTGTTTTTAATAGTTTCATAAGTGCCAGGATAACCATATTGTTCCATTAGCGGCAGCAAATATTCTATATCATTTAAATTCGCCTGTCTTATGACTAGCATATAGACTAAGCCATTTCTTCGTGCGATATTACAGTAAACAGGCCTTTACCTTTAATAACGTTTGCAAAACCGCCTTTCTCATGAAGTGAGAATACTACTACTGGAATATGGTTCTCACGAGCGAGGGCAATTGCTGAGGCATCCATAACTGCTAAATCATCCTGAAGAACTTGCTTATATGTGAGCGTATTAAATCTTGTAGCATCTTTATTTTTCTTAGGATCTGCGCTATATACACCATCAACCTGCGTACCTTTAAGCAGTGCATTACAGTTCATTTCTACGGCTCTGAGTGCTGATGCTGTATCTGTTGTAAAGAATGGGTTACCTGTACCTGCTGCAAATATAACTACCCTGCCCTTTTCCATATGTCTTACAGCTCTTCTGCGAATATATGGCTCGCAAATTGTTGTCATTGGAATTGCAGACTGCACCCTTGTGCTAATGCCAAGGCTTTCCAAAGCGCTTTGTAGTGCCAGTGCATTCATTACAGTCGCTAACATTCCCATATAATCTGCACTTGCTCTGTCAATACCTACTTCACTAGCAGACACGCCGCGGAAAATGTTACCACCCCCAACTACTAAACAAACCTGCACGCCCATATTATGTACTTCTGCTACATCTTCACATATTCTTTTAATTGTTTGAGGATCGTGACCAAATGGCAAATTACCCATTAATGCTTCACCAGATACTTTTAATAAAACCCTTTTATATTTAATGTTATCAGCCATGTAATCCTCTTAAAAATATATGTGTTTGCTACTTTTGCGGCATTTTTAAAAGACCTAAGTAGAATTACTTAGGTTTTTGTAAAATATTTTTTCTGTTTAGGAAAATTTATTAACTAGAATAAACTTTTCAAAGCAGACTGACATATTTATATATTTTATTTAGCTTTAGTACAAGCTGCAATTTAGCTTTATTATAAAAATGAAGATTTAGCAATTTTACCAAACCTTCATTTCAATATTTTTATAAACATTTACCTTGGATAAATCAGATATCTGGCAGAAGTTAAAAACAAAATGTACCTAAATGTACATGAGTTTTGCTACGACGAACCAGTATCTGATTTTGCCAAATATTCAAGTATTTACCTTGGATAAATCAGATATCTGGCAGAAGTTAAAAACGAAATGTACCTAAATGTACATGAGTTTTAGATCCGTCATACCTAAATCTGATTTTGCCATATGCTTTGTATTTACCCTGGATAAATCAAATTCTGGCAGGAGTAAAAAACGAAGTGTACCTAAATGTACACGAGTTTTGAAATGACGAACCAAAATTTGATTTTGCCAAAGGTAAATTTATTTTGTACCAGCAGCGGCAGCCACTTCCGCAGCAAAGTCTGTTTGTTCTTTTTCGATACCTTCACCTAATGCGAAACGTACGAATGATTTGATTTCTACTTTAGAACCTACTTCTTTGCTTAAGTCTTCTAATACCTGGCTGATTTTTGTTTTACCATCCATTACGAAAACTTGCTCTAAGAGAACAACTTCTTCGTAGTATTTTCTTACGCGACCTTCGATCATTTTTTCAATGATGCTGTCTGGCTTGCCTGATGCTCTTGCTTGTTCAGCAAAAATATTCTTTTCACGCTCTACTAAAGCTGGATCTAATTCTGAAACATTTAAAGATTCAGGTTTAGAAGCTGCGATGTGCATTGCAATTTGTTTACCAGCCTGAGCTACTTTTTCATCGTTAGATGAAGTCTCAAGTGCTACTAACACACCGATTTTACCCATGCCTTCGCTTGCAGCATTATGAACATAACTGATTACTGTACCGTTAGATACTTCAGCAAGTGCAACTCTACGGAGGTTGATGTTTTCGCCAATTACTGCAACAGCTGCCTTAATTTTTTCTTCAACAGTCGCGCCGTCAGCCATTTTTGATTCTTTAAACGCCTGAACATCAGTCATTTTTTTAGAAGCAAGTTCTGATGTAACATCATTTACAAGCTGAATAAACTGGTCATTTTTAGCTACGAAATCTGTCTCAGCATTAAGTTCAAGCATGATACCAGTTTTGCCTTCAACTTTAAGGCTTACTAAACCTTCAGCAGTTGTTCTTGATGATTTTTTAGCAGCAGAAGCAAGCCCTTTTGTTCTAAGCCAGTCAGTTGCTTTTTCAAAATCACCACCGTTTTCGTCTAAAGCTTTTTTACAGTCCATCATACCTGCGCCTGTTTTTTCTCTAAGCTCTTTAATCATTTGTGGAGTTACTGACATAATTACCCTCTTTTATTGTTCTATTAGATTATAAAGGGGATCATTAAGATCCCCCAATTTTAACTACTCAGCTGATTCAGCTTTGTCTTTTTTGACTGGTTTTTTTGTAGTTTTCTTTTCTACAGTTACCTTTGGCTTAGCTGCTGTTTTTTTAGCAGGTCTAGCTTCAGCGTCTGATTTTCCTTCTTCTTCAGATGCTCTTCTGCCAGCAGGCTTTCTAGCGCCACCTTTTCTTGATTTAGAAGCTTCTTTATCTTTTGTCTCTAAAAGTTCCTGAATATTTTCTACTTCACCAAGATCAACACCTGAATCTGCAAGACCGTCTCTAATACCAGCAATAATTGCTTCAGAAACTAATCTGCAATATAATTTAATAGATCTTGTAGCATCATCATTACCAGGAATTGGGTATGTTACGTTATCTGGATCAGAGTTTGTATCGATAACTGCAACAACTGGAATACCAAGTTTTACAGCTTCTTTAATAGCCAAGCTTTCTTTGTTTGTATCGATTACAAAAATAAGATCAGGTTGACCACCCATAGAACGGATACCACCAAAAGATCTGTCTAATTTTTCTCTTTTTTTGTTAAGCTCAATAACTTCTTTTTTTGTACTTTTTTCTACAAAATCTTCATCGTCTAAGCTTGTTTCCATTTTAACAAGTCTTTGGATAGATCCTGAAACGGTTGGCCAGTTTGTAAGCATACCGCCTAACCATCTGTGGTTTACATAGAACTGACCACAGCTTTTTGCAGCTTCAGCAATAAGTTCTCTTGCTTGTAATTTTGTACCAACAAACATTACTTTTCCGTTATTTTTAATAACTTCATAGATAGCAACAAGAGCTTTATGAAGCATAGGAGCAGTTTGTTGAAGATCGATAATATGAACACCGTCTTTCTCACCATAAATGAAAGGAGCCATTTTTGGATTCCATCTCATAGTTTTATGACCGTAGTGAACACCGGCATCTAATAATTCACGAATTGTAAAATTTGGAATGTTTGTCATTTTTTTATACCTTTTATATACCTGATTTTCCTTGAAAATTGCCCAAAAATAGACTTTTGGGTGAAATATTCCCAAATAAAACAGGTATTAGTAGTTAATCCACCGCACCCACTGATGATTAGGCAAGCCTAACACTACTAAAGTACTCGGGTGCGTGAGTTTTTAATAAAACTTCGGGGCGATCTTAGGCTATTTTTTGCCAAAAGTCAAGCTAGTAACAAATTCATCTTTGACTAAATACTTATTCCTTGATTTTTCTTAGTTTCATATAAAACTCTTGCACCTAATGAATCCAAAATGTTCTCATTATTATTATAGCATGGCAAGACATTAGACTGCGGATAGTCTTTTTCCACACCGTCGTAATATGGCAATAAATATGACACATAATGCTGCGCTTTTTTAGGAAGGGCATAATAAAGCTTTGAGACAGCCTGCTCAACAATTGATATGATTAACGTTACCCCTGCATTACCAGATAACTTAGTAGAATTACTTTTAAGTATATCTTGATTATATGCTATTTTATTATCAATAATTGTGTAAATTTTATCATTTATCTCTTTGTATTTAACAGTTGTTGACATACTTGTTGGTATAAAAAATTCGCTTAATAAGTTTTTACTAGCTAAAGCCGATGTAATTAAGCTGTCGAAAATGCCTGGGAACCCCATAGCTCTTAAACCAAACTGCATGCAAAGTGGGTAACCCACACTAAAAACCAAAGCCTTAATAATCCTGCCAACATGAGTCATTGTTTCTTTATTAAGCAAACCATTTTTGTTAAAGCTCTCCATGAAGTCTTTCAAATTATTTTTATAAATATACTGATATAAATATTTATACGCCCTATATGGAACCGCAGTTATACCATATGCCGCACCATACAATCCTTTAACAAGAGTTTTAAAACTATTTTTCACAATCTCAGTTATCGGCGCTTGCATATAAGTAATTTTTTTATCCTTAGAAGAATAATTAACAAACTGAGATACGAATAAATGCTTAAAAGGTCTTAAAGTGTCTAAGAACTGTCCCTTGCCAAACGCAAATTTAATAAAGTTAACAGGAACATGAATTAGCATTAGCGCTAATTTTAAGGACGCCAATAATACATTTGCTAAATAATCTAATGGAAAAATCTTAGAAGATGAAAGCTTATATAATCCAAACGCTAAATAAGAATTTTCAAACCAAATATTTAAAAACATATGACGCTCTACCTTATCCTTAGCATCCTTATTGGCTTTATTTATTTCCTGCGATGTTAACAACTCAAAGAGTTTTTCTGGTGTTTCATACGCCTGATAAGTATCTAGCTTAATATTAGCAAGACTTGCCTCTCTTTCTAGTTCCCAAATTAATAGCTCTCTATCTTCTTGGGTTAATGGATAGTTTATACCATTAACTGAAATTGACCTAAGCATTTTAGCCCTTTCAATTAAAACTAAAAGCTTAAATTTTCTATCATAGTCTTTTTGGTAATTTTCAATTAATTTATTATTAGCCTCTTTTTGCACTTCACTTAAAGTGTTCCATTTAACTTCGGATTCCAATTTATAGGCACTTCTGATCTTGTATTGTTCGCGCGCGAGATCTAATGCAAGAATTAAATCGTTTTCAAAAGATTTTATAAATGATTTTATTAAAAATGCTCTATTATAACTAACTGGTCTACTATTAGAGTGAATCTCAGATGCAGTAACACAACTAGTCTGTATAAAATCTTCAATATCAGCTTTGTTTACAAAATTATCTGCTAAATATTTATTTTTTTCATTATCTGATATTTGAGCATTATTATTTGTCAGGGTTTTTTCAATAGCGTTTACAAAACTTTGTAAAATCGTTTTTCTAACGTCAAAATTTGTAACATTTAAATCTGTTAAATAATATAAACTTGATGGATATGCATACAATTTAAAAAAAGCGTGAAGTTTTAAAGATGCAGCCCCTAGCGTTTCATATTCTGATATATCATAGTAGGGCAATGTGTATGTTGTTATAATTGTTTGGTTATTAGCTGTCTGAGTTTCAGTATAAGTTTTTGTAGTTTTTTTGCCATGTTTAAAGGGTTCAGCTAGAATATCTTTTATCGCCTGACAGTATTTTCTTAATTTTTTTTGATCGTTGCCTACCTTTGTCAATTCTTTAGAAACAATACTTTCAATTTGACTCTGCATTATAGACAATATATTTTCTTTAGGAGCTTTAAAACTGGCAAAAATCGAATTTATTGCAATTTCCTGCTTCGCTCTTCTTTTTAATTCGTCGGTAACGATAATTACACTTCTATCATTACTTTCAGCCCGATTATTTAATCCATTGACCAAATTAATAGATTTATTAGTTTGATTAATTTTCTTTGCAGCTTTCAAAGCATTTATTAATTCTTGCTTGCTATAGCTTTCAAACCCAGACATAAAATCTATCAGATTGCTTTCTTTTAGCTGATCATTATTTATTAGGACATTTGGGTTAATATTTCTTTCTATATGCTCATGTATACCTTTTAGCTTAGCATTATCGCTAGAAGTGTTGGTAATTTTTAGATCGTTTAAATTATTATCTATATTTTGTGCTGCAAAGAAATTTTCTTTTGTAGAATAAAAATGTGTATTTAAAAAATCAATTTCGTCAGGTGTTAAATTTAGTTCCTTATCTTTGTTTAGCAATTCAGAAAATTCATCTTCTGTTAAATCAGCCTTGCTAGTTTCTGATCTTTTAACACATATAATACTTGTGACAAGTATATAAAATATTGCCTCTCTGAACTGTGCATTGGTAATATTACCTACATAATCTTCAATTCTGGAATATTTAGAGGGTATAGTATATAACATCAACACTTCCTGAAGTGCACTCAATTGCTCACTTGAAAAATCACTTATTTTTTTATTTGAAGCAGAAATATTATCTATAGAATTTCTGGAAATTGGTGTTTGGTTTTCAAATTTAATTTCTTTAAATACATCAACAAACAAATATTTTAATTTAGCAGCATAATTTTCTGCTTTTCGCTGCTGCCCTAAGTCACTAGTCAACTCATTTATATTTTTTGGTAAACTAGTTGGTGTTCCTAGTCCTACTAAAATTTCTAAAATATTTTTCATATAACATATATTTAACTATTAAAATTATTCGCTATAATAACAATATTTTAATATTATTGCAACAAATATTGTTATATTTTGGCTTTGTTAAACAATTCCCTAAAGTTTTGAGTTGTGGTTTGTTTAACTTCATCAAGGTTTATGTCTTTTAAAGTACTTAAAAACTCTGCCACATGAAGAGTATAGGCAGGTTCATTACGCTTACCTCTAAATGGTACAGGCGCTAAGTATGGAGCGTCTGTTTCAATCAAAATGCGGCTTAAAGGGACAAATTTTGCAATATTTTGAAGATCTATAGCGTTTTTAAAGGTTATTATACCAGAAAATGATATATAGCCCCCAATCTCTAATACTCTTTCAGCAAAAGGTTTAGAGCCTGTGAAACAGTGTATCAGGAACTTAAAATCCTTAATTTTCAGATGCTCTTCCAGAATCTCAATAGTATCATTATCTGCATCACGGGAATGGATAATTAGTGGAATGCCTGTTTCCTGAGCTGCAATTATATGGTTCTGGAAAGACATTTTTTGCAAATCTTCATCAAACGGCTTATGATAATAATCAAGACCAGTCTCACCAATCCCTATAACTTTGGGATGGTTTGTAAGTTGAATTATCTTATCTGCCGAAGGTGGAGCTTCATCCATAACATGGCACGGGTGAAGCCCTACAGAACAAAAAATATTATCGTATTTTTCAGCGATTGCCAGAACTTCAGGAAATTCAGATATATAAGTTGAAATTGTCTGCATATAGCTTACGCCATTTTGTTTAGCGCGCTGTAAAACCAAGTCAAAATCTTCCTGAAAATCCTTATAATTCAAGTGGCAATGCGAATCTACTATCATTTATTCAGCCTCTTCCTCAATCCTGTTAAACACAATTTGAGGCAATGGCAGCATTTTACCTTCTTCCAATGAATCTGTAAGGTTCTTAAAGCTAATGAAACCACTATCCTCACCTATGATTTCAAGCAGTTTGTCAGCTGAATTAGGTATAATAGGCTTTAGTAAAATGGCGATAACCCTGATAGCATAAATCAAATGGTGAAGTACCGTATTCATCATTTCAGGGTTTTCTTTTTTAAGCTTCCATGGAGCCATCTCGTCAATGTAAGCGTTTGCTAAATTACCAATATTTACAATACATTCAAGTGCTTCATGGAATAAATGGCTTTCAAAAAGCTCAAAATACTCAGCTGAAAGTTCCTCAATTTGCTTTATTAAGTCATGTGTTTCATGCTTTACAGGAATTCTACCTTCACAGTTTTTCTGAACCATAGTTAATGTTCTTTGTGCAAGGTTACCAATATTATTAGCAAGTTCACTGTTTACCCTGCGTGTAGCGGAAAGTTTTGAATAATTGCCGTCCTGCCCGAATGGCACTTCACGTAACATAAAATATCTAACCTGATCAAGACCATAGTGGCTTACAAGCTCAGCTGGATCAATCACATTTCCCAAAGACTTAGATATTTTCTGCCCTTCATTAGTCCACCAGCCATGAGCTACAACCTGCTTTGGAAGCGCAAGATCTGCAGCCATTAAAAATGCTGGCCAGTATACGGCGTGGAACCTAAGAATATCTTTACCAACCAAGTGAATATCTGCAGGCCAGAAGTTTTGCATTTTCTCAGCATTTTCGTTAGGGTATCCCAAAGCCGAAATATAATTTGTAAGGGCATCAAGCCACACATACATAACGTGTTTTTCATCACCAGGTACTGGCACTCCCCATGTAAACGTAGTACGGCTAACTGAAAGGTCTTTTAGTCCCGATTTTACAAAATTTACAACCTCATTTTTGCGAGATTTCGGCCAGATAAAATCTGGATTTTCCTCATAAAACTGAAGTAACTTATCTTCAAACTTAGAAAGAGAAAAAAAGTAGCTAGGCTCTTCAACCCATTCAACAGGCGCACCTGTAGGAGCCTTGCCCTCCACAAGCTCGCTTTCCTGGTAAAATGCTTCATCACGGACTGAGTACCAGCCACTATAAGATGACAAATATATATAACCATTCTCTTTCAATTTATTCCAAAAACCTTGAGCAGCCTCAATGTGCCTTGTTTCGGTAGTTCTAATAAAATCATCATTTGATAAATTAAACTCAGGTGTCATAGTGCGAAATTTTGCTGAATTATAGTCAGCAAATTCAATAGTTTTCATACAGTTTTTTTCGGCTGTAGATGCTACTTTTTGCCCATGTTCATCTGTACCAGTTAAAAAATGTACGTTTTTACCAAACATTCTGTGATATCTTGCAATACAATCAGCTACAATACTGGTATACGCATGACCTATGTGGGGTTTATCGTTTACGTAATAAATTGGGGTAGTAATATAATAATTGCCTGCCATTTGTTAGCTAAGCTCCGATAAGGTTAAATATAAGTTTGTTTTAATATCCAGATTATAGATATCCTGATTTTTATAATTTTCTAGGGTTTTTTGCCAAAGAGTCATAATTTTATGTAAATCTGTAGATTTTGCAAGTTTTGTAAGCATCTCTTTTTCTTTAGAAGTTGCAATAATATTCACTCCTAATTGCTGCTTATTTATTAAAGATAAAAACCTTAAAATAAGATTTTGCATGTATTTAATATTGCTATCAAATCCTTTCATATCGCTTGCACTCATATAAGCATTTCCTATTAAACCTAGCATTTTATAATAGTCTTCAATAACATTATTATCTAAATATGTGCATGCAAGTCCAGGTATGTTCCCAGATATTATAATACTGTCATCAAAATTTTTATTTGAGCCATATTTTTCATACATTATTGCTTTACATTCTGCATATGTCGGGTTTTGAAATAATACCTCTTGAGAGCGGGAGCGTATGGTCGGCATCACCTTTGAAATATTGTGAGAAATCAGAAAGATAAATGTATTATCTGTTGGTTCTTCTAGAATCTTAAGCAGCGCATTTGACCCTTGATAAGACACATCATCTATACTATCAATAATAACAATTTTATAAGGAGAAATTGCTGATTTTAATGATAAAAATGACTTAATCTCACGAATTTGGTCAATCGATATTCCGTCTTTGCTATCTAATGGCGCTATTATCTTAAGGTCAGGATGCTGATCGGTTTTACTATCTAATATTTCTAAGGCTAAATTTTTTGCGCTCAAACTTTTGCCAATGCCCTGAGATCCAAAGAAAATCCAGCTAAAACACGGACGGCATCCATTAATTTTTTGCTTAATATCTGTAAGTTCTTGTATATGTATATCGAATTTCATTTGTATCTTTTGCTTTCGTGGTTTAAGTTATTAAATATTATAAAAACAATTTACCATTATATATTACCTAAAATATGACTAGTAATATTTTTAAACTCTATGATGAATTTTTACAAAAGAATAACTTTAAACCCGATCCTGAGCAACTAATTTTAGTCGCTGAATATGATATTTTAATGAAAAATATATCAAATTATTTAGAAAGAAGAAATTCATTGCAATCCAAATTTTTAGGAAGAATTTTTAATAAAATTAATAGATCTCCTGAAGGGCTATATATTTACGGCGGTGTGGGTAAAGGCAAAACAGCAATTTCAAAGCTTTTTATCGATGCTTTAAATATTAAAGAGTCAATTTTCACGCATTTTCATGAATTTATGAAAGAAGTTCATAGCGACTTACATAACATCAGAACATCTAATAATAAGGAAGATCCTGTAGAAATTTTAGCTGGTAAGATAGCAAATAAGTATTTAATCATATGTCTTGATGAGCTTCATGTAATGGACGTAAGCGATGCTATGCTAATTTCAAGGCTATTTAATAAGCTTCATGATCTGGGGTGTATTTTTATATTTACTTCAAATCGTGCACCAGATGCACTTTATACTCAGGATTTTGGCAAAGAGCATTTTAGTAAATTTGTAGATTTTATTAAAAAAACTATGAAAGTTTTTGAACTTCAAAGCCTTAATGATTACAGGCTTACTAAGCTTAAGGACGTTACTAATGTATATATCATAAAAGATAACGCTCAGCTTGATAATATAGCCAGTGAAATAGTACCAGAAGCTGATTTTACATCTACGGAAATTGAAGTATTTGGCAGGAAACTTAAGCTAAATTCCGCCTTCAAAAATGTACTAATGACTGATTTTAATGAACTATGTAAGGCACATTTATCCCAAAATGATTACATTGAAATAAGTAAACATTTTAAGATTATTTTCATGAAAGATATACCCGTTATGAATAAAGATATGCATAATGAGGCAAAACGCTTTACAAACCTTATAGATCAGCTTTATTTAAATAATGTAATACTAATCTGCAGCGCAGAAAACAAACCAGAAGAATTATATACGAATGGCAAAAATTCTACAGAATTTAAAAGAACAGTATCAAGACTTGTTGAAATGCAATCAAAGTACTATATAAGTAATAACGAACTTTCGGATGCATTCGAATAAAAAGAGATATAACATGACTAAAATTTTACTAGCAAACCCAAGAGGATTTTGCGCAGGCGTAGAAAGAGCCATTGAAATTGTTGAAAAAGCTATAGAAGTATATGGCGCTCCTGTTTATGTAAGGCATGAAATTGTACATAATAAACATGTTGTAGAGTCTTTAAGGCAAAAAGGCGCAATCTTTGTTAATGAGATTGATCAGATTCCCGAAGGTGCTGTAACTATATTTAGTGCGCATGGCGTTAGTGAAAACGTAGAAAACAATGCTGAAAGTAAGAATTTAGAGGTACTTGATGCTACCTGCCCCTTAGTTACCAAGGTTCATTTAGAAGCAAAGGCTTTAGAAAGCAAAGGCTTTGATATTATTTTAATTGGTCATAAGGGTCATCCTGAAGTTGAAGGTACTGCAGGCAGGGTGAAAGGCGAAGTTATGCTGGTTTCTAACATTGATGACGTAGCTATGCTTCAGGTTAAAAACCCTGATTCACTAGGATATGTAACCCAGACTACCTTAAGCGTTGATGAAACAAGGCAGATTATTGAGGCTTTAAAAGAACGCTTCCCTAACATTAAAGGTCCTAACCTTAAGGATATTTGTTACGCCACCCAAAACAGGCAAAATGCAGTCAGGAAGATTGCAGAACATGCCGATATTTTGTTAGTAATAGGTGCTAAAAATAGCTCAAATTCTAACAGGCTGCGTGATTTAGGTGAAGAAATGGGCATTTCAAGCTACTTAATTAATGATGAAAATGATATTGATATTAGCTGGCTTGATGGTAAGCAGGCAATTGGCATTACAGCAGGAGCTTCCGCCCCAGAAGTATTAGTAGAAAGGGTTATAGCTAAGCTTAAAGAGCAAATAAATATTGAAAGCCTGGAGCATGTTGTAGACGTGGAAGAAAATATGAAATTCAGACTCCCTAAGAAGCTACTTAACAAGCTTGAGGAAATAGCGTAATAAATGTGCGCTTTATAAAGCGAGTAACGAAGTAATGCTTAAAAATGGAATCTACTAGTTTTTTGGCTATTTCCAGATTAAGCAGTATTAGGAAAGACGCGCGAAATCTAGTTTGAACACTAGATGAGCAAGGAGTAACGAAGTAATGTTTAAAAATGGAAATAAGCCAAATGCGTATTGAAGGTGAAGCGATTATACTCTCTCGTAAAAAATCATCTGAAGGATCGCTGCTTATTACTCTTTTATGCAAAGAACATGGCATTAGACGTGGATTTTCTAAAATCTCGTCTCGCAGTCAAAGTGCTACTGAGGTTGGAAGCCTTGTTCATTACTGTGCAAACTATAAAGAAACTTCAAAATTTCTTAGTATTTCTAAGCTTGAGCTTAATAAATCATATTCCTTATTTTTCCTAGATAATACGCGTGAGTTTTATAAAGTTTTATACGTTTTGGGTTTGCTTGAGCATATTTTTAAGGAAAACCAGGGTGACAGCAGTTTATATGATATAATCATAAAATTCTGCGAGTCTTTACCGAACAATATTACAGACCTCATTTTACTGGAGCTTAAAATACTTGCTCTATCGGGCTTTGGGCTTGATTTAAGACGCTGTTCAGCAACTAATACTTCCCAAAATCTTGCCTATATCTCCCCAAAAACTGGTGGCGCATTATCATATGAATATGGGAATAAGTTTGAGGATAAGCTATTTCGCCTTCCTAAATGGCTGATTTCAAACGAAAAACCATCGATGGAAGATCTGGATTATACCGCTAAAATTACTCAGTTCTTTTTAAACAGATACTTTTTCATAAACTCAAGTGAGAGTTTAAGTAACTATAGGAAAAATGTATTTGATAGCTTAGTAGTTGGGTGATTTTATGGATTGCCACAAAATGCTTTACATTTTTCGCAATGAAATACGGTAATTTCATCACCGAAATTATGAACCTATGCAGCAATGACATAACGGCGGTAGTAATAAATAATTCTAAATATATAGTTTTTTAGGTTAGATTAGATATAGGAATAACGAGCTAAGCCTAGTAAAACCTAGGTGAGCGAGGAAATGACGCATATATAATCAACATAAAATACTATAAATCTTTAAAAATGGTGACTTATTCCTAAACCATGTCATTTGTCTTTTAGCATAGTTTCGGGTTTTTTGCTGTACTAATGCAATTGCATCTTCTTTTGTTATAATACCATTTAAATAATCTACAACTTCCTGCACGCCTATACTTTTTGTGTAATGTTTTTGATCAATGTTTGATTCCATAATAGCTTTAACTTCATCCAAAACCCCACCTTCCCACATTTGCATAAATCTGGTATTACAGTTTTCATATACTTTATCTCTTGGGATACTTAATAAAAGCGGCTCCCACTCTAAATCTGTAAGTACCTTATAATTATTATCGTAAAAGCTTTTAAGAGGCTTATTATGCGCAAGATATACTGACATATATCTTATCATACGCTGGGTATTAGTTTGATCAAAGGTAAGGTTATTATCAAGCTTTGTAAGCTCAGCGTAAAACTTTTCCCTACCTAAATTTTCTAACATCTCGGTTGCCTGATTTATATATTCTTTAGCAACCTCAGGAACTTCAGCAATACCATTATAAAGCGCATTAACATACATACCAGTACCGCCAACAATAATCGGTGTTTTACCCCTCGCTAAAACTTTTCTCACCGCTTTCTCAACATCTTTTAAGAAATGACCAACGCTATAATCATCCTCTATGCTAATTATGCCATACATATGGTGCGGTATAGTATTTAAGTCTTCTAAGCTCGGCTGCGCGCTTATTATTGGAAGCTCTTTATATATCTGCCTTGAGTCGCAGTTTATAATTTCTCCGTCTATTTCCTTAGCCATTTTTATAGCCAAGCTGCTCTTACCACTGGCAGTAGGACCGCAAAGTATTATACCTTTACTCATTTTCCAAAACCTCTATCACTTTGGCTGCTATACTATTTTGAAGGCTTAAACCTGATTTTTGCACCTTAAACCCAATAATCTCTTTAGCCTCATAAATAAATTTTATAAACCCGTGTTCTTCTAAAGGGTTAAGAGCATTATAATAACGGTTTATTTTATATTGGGTTCTATGCTCTATATGGTCAAAATAAATTGGCTCTAAAATACGCGTATTCATCATGATCATTTCAAGCAAAGCTTCTTTTGGGGTAACTAAGGTTTTCTCTCTAACTCCAGACCCTTTCATAGTATTTTCCAGCCACTCATGAGGGGCGTAATATTCGTGCATAGCGTATATATGGTCGCTAGTTATACGAGAGTGCGCACCAGGACCAATACCCAAGTAATCATTATAACGCCAGTAACATAAATTATGCTGCGATTCAAAACCAGGCTTAGCATAATTTGAGACTTCATAATTTACTATGCCATGCGCATCCATTATTTCCTGAGTTTTATTATAAAACTCATACTGCAGGTCTTCATCTGGCATTATAAATTTTTTATCCATGTAATCTTTGTAAAAACGAGTACCCTTTTCAATAGTAAGTGTATACAGCGAAATATGGGTAGTTGAATAGTTTAGGGCTTCTTTTAAGTCCTTTTCCCAATCTGCGACCGTTTGGTTTGGAAGCGCATATATAAGGTCGAAGCTGAATCTGTCAAATATCTTAGATGCTTGCTTTAATGTTTCCTGAGCTTCAATTAGCGAATGCTCACGCCCTAAAAACTTCAAATTTTTTTCTCTGAATGACTGAATACCAATCGAAATTCTATTTATTCCTGCAGCTTTAAAATCCAGGAATTTATTATACTCAAAGGATGTAGGGTTAGTTTCAAGTGTTGTTTCTATGTTTGATAAACCTGAAATACTTGCTATTTTATCTAAGATTTTTTCAACAACATATGGCTCCATAAGCGATGGAGTTCCCCCACCAAAATATATAGAGGTGATATTACGTGATTTGAGTAAATCTATGTTATTATTTAAGGATTCTAGGTATGCATCCAGCCATTCATTATGGTCAATTTTGCTTGATACGTGGCTGTTAAAGTCACAGTACGGGCATTTTGATTTGCAGAAAGGCCAATGGATGTAGAGTCCAAGGCTTTGTTTTGTCATATTACTTTTTTCCTACCTCATTTGGTTTCGGCGATTTTCTTTCTTCTTCTGCGGATCTTTTACTTTCAGCTTTTTGCTTTTTTCTTCTTTCAGCTTTTGTAAGGGATTGTTCATTGTTATTTGGAAGATCAGCAGGCTTAATATCTCTGCCAAATATTTCACTAACAGGTATAACTATAGTTTGATCTTTCACTTCTTCATCAAGTTTATTTCTTGCATTATTATTCGATACAATTTGCAATGGATGATCTAAATTATTGTCATTGGTATCTGGTTCTTTTTCAATTGTTATACCATCTAATATTGCTTCTAGTTTTTGCTTATCATTTTTGAGTAAATCGCAAATAACATCATTTTCCTGATTTTGTAACTTGTAACTCACAATATTAATAAACATTCTACAAGAGTTTATTGAAGCCCCAAACTTAATCAATTTTGCTAAATCATGTCCTTGCTGAGCAACATCAAGTTTATTACTTAAAGATCGATATCCGCCCATTTTTTTATATAATGTAGTTGCCATAGATTCATTCTCCAGGAGGATAGATATCCAAAACGCCTTACCTAAAACTTGTTTGGAATATTCTAGCGGCACATCATTATACATGGGTATTCTTTGCATGTTTGAAATAGTATATGCAATTTCTTTTCTTACGATTGGAGGATTATCAAATATATATTTAAGTGATTTTTCATCAGATGTATAGGCTGCTGTAATAATACTAAGTTCTTTACTAGCATTTTGATAGCCTGATAGCCTCATTTTAGTAAATATTTCTTGTGCTTCTTGAAAATTTTTCTTAATTTTCGTTGCACAAAACAGATCTAAAATTGTTTTTTGCTCATAAGATGCATTCTTTTCTAATTTATGTGCATCGATAAATTTTAAAGCTTCTAAGATTTTTGCATTATTCCATTGGTTTTGATCAGTAAACTTTTTTAGTAATAAAAAAGCAATATCATGGTTGCCTAATTCTGCAAACGAGGTTCTGAAATTAATTTTATATCTTTCCTCTACTTCTGGCGATAAAACATGTAGCAATGATTCAGTTTGATTTGCTGTAATTAACTGACGTAAAAAGTCTTTTTTTCTTGAATGTATTGGATCAGATGTTTTAGAAAAAAATTCTAACTGGGAAGGCATAAGTATTTTAAAAGCCTCATAAAACATATTATATTCATAATTTACAATTTCAGATAAAATTGTATACCTATTTGAACCTGCTATAAAATTCCCGCTAAATGATACATGTTGACGATTAGGACTTGCTCCATGCTCTAATAATGTACCCAAAAACCTTATATGCTCCTGAGTTTGTGCTGTTCTCAAAATATATTTTAAAGGAGTTGTTCCAATATCATACTCGTTAACTTCATCGTTAATCGGAACTGATGAACCTAAATGACCAATTTTATTCGCACCAGGATTATAATCCATTACTATGGTTGATTGTATTAAATTAGCATTTTGAGGATTAGGATCAGCATGATATTTTTTAAGCATAATTTCAGCAATATCAAACTTACCCTGCTTTAAGGCATATCGGAATAAAGTTGTGGTTTGATCTGGTTTATCAGGGAAGCTAAATTTCATATTAACATCAAGCCCAATATCGAGTATTTGCATCTGCACTTCTTTAGAGAATGTGAAAAAATCCTTATATAATTTATTTAAACGACTGTAGTTTATTATAGCATCGTCTTCAAATACTGCCTGCCCCTTTTCATTTACTTCTTTCATTGAAAAATTACATAAATTTAAAAAACCAAGTAGTTTACCTAAACTTTCTTTTTTGAATGATTTTATAATAATCTGTGAATCAGGAACTGGGTAGTCTTCTCTTATCAGATTGTTAAATAGCTCTTTTAATATTGCTTGAGATTTTTCTTCTATTTTCTTAAAACCTCCATTAACATAAAATTCGCTATATTTATATAATCTTGTCATACTATCAAAAGATGTAAATAACCTGAATCTTCTCAAATTATCTGTTTTATCAACTTCTAAAGCCTTTACTGCGGGCTTTACCCTATCTCCGATCATATTATTTGAAAGTATAGTATCGCTTGAATGTTGAATAACTATAGAAAGAATATGCGCCAGAGTTTCGTGCATACCATCAAGGTGAGTTTCAGAAAGCTTTTGCAAAATAACTTGTATAGGTGTAACACCCTTTTCATCCCAGTAATTAATAAAATGATGAATATTAGGTTTATAATTTTTGGCATAAACTAGCGCTAGTTCAAATTCATTATTTTGAAGATGCTTAAGAAAATCGCCTTTTACTTTATCTGGGTCAATTTGCAAATTAGCAATGATTTCCTTTTTAGCATCATCATAATCAATGTGTTGCTTGATAATATATGCCTGTGGAGTTTGCGATAACATATTACACCTACTATAAGTTTAATTTTTAGTTAATTCTATAGCAGATAATATTAATCATTGGCAAATAAAATCTTTCCTAGGTACTTTAATAAATCATCTACGCCTTGTCCGCTTGCAGCAGAAACTGTGAAAACTTCCTTACCTGTATGTTCTTTAAGCTGATTTCTTTTTTCTTCAACTTCTTCCTCAGATAATGAATCGCACTTATTTAAAGCAAGAATTTCAAGTTTTTCATCAAGCTGATCTGAATAGTTTGTAAGTTCTTCACGAATAGTGTCGTATGTATGACAAACATCTTCCTGATTTACGTCAATTAAATGCAATAAGATCTTACATCTCTCGATGTGCTTTAAGAATTTATCTCCAAGACCAACCCCTTCACTAGCACCTTCAATTAACCCTGGAATATCAGCCATTACAAATTCTCTGTAACCCATGAATACCACACCTAAATGAGGCTCAAGTGTTGTAAACGGATAATCGGCAACTTTTGGTCTTGCGCGAGATACTCTTGAAAGCATACTAGACTTACCGGCATTTGGAAGACCAACTAATCCTACGTCAGAAATCACCTTTAGCTTGAGCCACACGTACATTTCGATGCCTTCTTCACCTTTTACAGCTTCGGTTGGCGATTGGTTTGTAGAGCTTTTAAATACAGCATTACCTGCACCTCCCTTTCCGCCTTTGGCTAAAATTACTTTTTTACCATGCTCATCAAGGTCAAAAAGCATTTCTTCGCCAATTTCATCAAAAACCTGAGTTCCAACTGGCACTTTCATAATAATAGGCTCTTGTGACTTACCACTACAGTTACTTCCTTTACCTGACTCACCATTTCTTGCTTTAAAATGTTGTTTAAAGCGATAGTCAATAAGTGTATTAAGATTACGGTCAGCAATTACTACAACATCACCACCACGTCCACCGTTACCGCCGTCCGGGCCACCATGTTCAACAAATTTTTCTCTTCTGAAGCTTACACACCCATTACCACCGTTACCTGAACGTATGTATACTTTTGCCTCGTCAATAAATCTCATAATTATTTCCTAAATTTTTACATTGATAAGCTAAGATCGCTACTACTATTTAATTGGCTTACAAATGAATTATTGATTAAATCCAAATAATCCAAAATATCTTTATCGCTAAATTTTTGTGTATCTATTAGCATTTCTTGCAATATCTCAGAATCTCCGCCATTTGACAAATATTTTTCAATAGAATGCGCATTATTAATAATAAATTTTAACTTTTGGCTAAAATTATTACATTTATTACATATAACAAATACATCTATGTTACTTAAACTCAAGGAATATATAGTATAGATATTATCTTTAATTAACTTTATATATTCTATATTTAAAATTGAGAGAGTTTTAAATATTTCACTTAGATCTTCCTTTGGATATAACTCAATAATTTGAATGAAAGAAGTAATAACATTATTAATATCAAGCCTTTTAGAAAGCATTTGAAGTGCAATTAAATGATCTTTATTAGATACAATTAATGTAATTTCATATAGATTTTTAAGAATAACATGTTTTTTTAAGCCAAGTTTATATAATGTATGTAAATGACCCGTATTAATTTCTGGCATATTATTTTTTGGCAACATCACTATGTCACTTTCATTTAAGTTAAAGCCCAAGTCATTTAATATAGCTAGTATCTTATTAAAATTTTCAAACTTTTCTTTAAGTTTAAGCTGATTTTGATCTATTAAAATATCAAGGATAAAAAAGGCGTTAGCTTTATAGCTTTTTAGTAACTTCAAGATATTTTTTTCGTTAACTCCTTTACAATTTAAAATAATTTTTTGTAAAACTTTTAAAGAATCAGGATTATGTTGCAACAATATTCTATGATGTATAAGTATATTTTGAAGCAAATCTGGGTGTTCTATGTTTAAAATATTGGTAATTTTAATATTAAACCTTTTTAATATTACCCACTTATGCGGAATTGATTTATTATGTTCCTGTGTTACATAATCAGGTAAATTTTTACTTTGCGGATTATTTTCTATGTTTAATAAAAAATTCAAAATATCATATTTTTTTGGATCTAGTATTAAAGATAATATTTGATTAGCGTCTAAGTCAAAATAATTTATAAACATTATAAATTTGTTCACATCTTCGTATATTGGCAAGTAGTATTTGGCGTTTTCGATCAACAACCCTTTATCTACGTTATAAGCTTTGACAAGTTTATTTATAACCCTAATACTATCAATTACAGCACATCTTTGGCGGCGTTCCGATTTCCATAAATCTTTTAGCTTAATTTCCAGAATGCTCAAAACTAGCTTAACATTCTCAATATTTTCTATAATATCGCAAGCTAGAGCTAAATTATTAATGATATCGACTTTATCTATACCCTTATCAAGTAAAAACCTAACTTTTTCTGCATTATATAATGCTTCCTGCTGATATCTATCTAAACTATTAAATTCGTCCTCAGAAATACCTATTATGTTAACACCAGACTCTTCCTGAATATCATCTAATAAAGTTGGTTTTGCCTTCTCTGATACAAGTATTTCAGTAAAATCCGAACTTTCCTTGACTTTTTGTTGCAGTTTTTCAAGTGTTTTACTGTAATCTACAAATAAATCATTAGAACTTTTTAAAATGCAGGTTTTTAGATAGGATAAAATATAAAGCCTAATTTCGCCTATAGTAGATTGAGATTTAGATAAATTATTAAAATTCAATAATGTTTGATTAGGATACCAAAATATCTTATGTAAATACTCTATATTTGTATAATTAGTACACGATTCGCATGCAAAATCTTTATTTATCAATGATTTAAATAGATTGATAACATCAAGTTCGCTTTTTAAAATTTCCTCTAAACATGGCTCGACCAAAAAATTCAATATATCTTTTTGGCTTTCATTTAAGTTACTAGCTAACATACCCACAACCTAATGTATTAATAATTGGTTGCTATATTATATAAAATTTGTTAAAAATCAATAAAATTTAAATAAATTTATACATTTCTTTATTTTTCAATGATTTTTACAGTTTATTATAAAATTTAATACTCAGTTCAAATTGCGGGCTATGCTTATTAACTGAAATTTGCCCATCATGCATTTCAATAATTTTTTTAACAACATTAAGATTCATAGTTTTTAGTTTTTCATTGCCAGAATCACTTAGATTTAAGTTAAACCTGTCAAAAAGCGCCATAAACTGATTATCTGACATTCTAATGTTAGTTATAAAAATAATATCTATATAGGTTTCCATCTGCTTGATAGTCACATTTATAACCGAATTTTGCGGTGATAACGATAAAATAAGCATTCCAATATTATAAATAGCTTGTTTAAGTCTGAACTCATCAGCATAAAATATAACTTTATTTTTATTCGCAAATTCAAATTTAATATTAGCGGATAGCTCTTTACCCTGTATTGAAAGTATTGTATTTTTAAGAAGCGAGCTTAGTTCAATTTCGCTTCTTTCAAGTTTAACCTCACCAGAATCAAGTACCGCCAGCTCAATAATATCGTCAATCAACATTTTAAGATCTTCAGATGATGATTTGATATAATTTAAATATTCTTTTTGCTCAGTAGTTAAGTCACCTAGTATCCCATTATATAACATCTCACTAAACCCTAATATTGAAGTAAGAGGTGAGCGCAAATGATAAGAAATATTAGATAAAAATGTTGTTTTAATTTTATCTGTTGCTAAAAGTGCTTCATTTTTCTCACGCAAAGACCTTTCAACTAATGCAGAGTCGGTTACGTCAAGGTCACTGACCAGTATAGACCCATCGGGAAGGGATGAAATATATCTTTCAACAATTGTACCACTTTTCATCTCAAAACGCTGAGTTATCATAGACCTTTTTTCATAAATCCCTAAGAATGCCGCTTTAAAGTTTTGGAAGTCCTGAGCATGTAAAAACTGATCTTCTGTTCTTTTTAAAATATCATTGGAATGTGGTTTAGATTCTAAATATTCATTAGAAAGCTTCCAAAGTTTCGCAAAAACTACATTATGAAGCTTTAACTTACCATTTGAACCAATTACACATACCGCTTCATGCATTGTATTGAGTGTTGCGTCCTGCACAGCTATAAGCGTATTATAAGACCTTTCCAGAACAAGTTTATCCGTCATATCTTCACATGCAAATAATAACCCACCAAGTGCATGCGGCGTAATAATAAGCCTGATGGTTTTACCTTCAGATAAGTACATAAATTCATTATGAATTGTAGTAAGTGATTTAAATAAATTGATTCTGCTTCTTTTAAAATCAGCAAAGTTAATATGGTCAGGCAGTTTACGCTTTTGCCTTAATACGTCTAACACTTCCGGATAGGTTGGATTAGACTCCATAAACTTCTCATCTAAATCCCACATTTTTACATAAGAAAAATTCCACATCTGTAACTTCATATCAGAAGAAAATAGCGCCATAGCATTTGATGAACTTGAAATAAAATCACTTAAAGCCCTGTTATGCTGCTTAATTTCATTTTTTAACTGCTCTATTTTTGTTGCATCTAAACCATAACCAATACTCAAGTTATTATTAGACATTGCAAGTTCTCTAATCTCGTAAATTTTTCGCTCACCACTAATATTGAAATTCATATTCTCTGACATTTCAATATTATTTTCTTTAGCATCCTGAGCAAGCATATAAGAGAAATCTGATTTTTCCTTAGCATCTGATAACTTTTTGTATCCCTGATTGTAATATCTAATTTTATGGTTTTCGTCTCTAAGCCATATTGGAATATTAATATTATTAAGTAACATTAATATTGATTCTAACTCTTTATTATACGAAGAAGCCCTATCTTTATAATCATTAAGAGATACAATTAACTGATCGGCTATAAAAAACCACAATACAAATCCATGATTATTATTTTTTGCAGTAGGCTGATATGTAATCCAGAATTTTTTATTATCTATTGTCTCAACAATTGAGTTTTCTAAATTCATTGGAAATGTCATATCAATAATTAGATTATTAAAAAAACCTTCAACGATATTAAACGATTCGGGCTTTAAAAAAGACTTAAGCAAATCTATTGAATCTAAGTTTTTATCATTAACAATTTTCATGATATTACGCATTGCTGCAGAATAAAAAATTTTCTTTTTTATAATGTCATAATATATAAATCCTGAATTAGGATCTTCAGGTAGGCTTGCTGTTACTATGTGCAGATTATCAATTTCCGCACGCAATAAATTTATTTTATGAACCTTTTTTATAATGATTACAATTAAGGTTATAATGCATACAAACATTAGCAAGGCTGTATATTGATAGATTGCATGCTTTGCAACTAACGACGCGATATAATGATCCATTAGCAATATTAATATCTATAGTTATCCGATTTGAATGGGCCATTAACTGGAACTGATAAATATTTAGCTTGTTCATCAGTAAGTTTTGTAAGCCTTATTCCTAAATGATCAGAATGGAGTTTTGCAACTTTTTCGTCAAGGACTTTCGGTAAAACATACACTTTTTTCTGATATTTATTGTTGTTATTCCAAAGTTCAATCTGAGCGAGAACCTGATTTGTAAATGACATACTCATTACAAAACTAGAATGACCAGTTGCGCAGCCTAAATTTACAAGCCTGCCTTCAGCTAATAAAAGCAGTTTTTTTCCATCACTCATAGTGATTTCATCTACTTGTGGCTTGATATTATTCCATTTCATATTACGAAGCGATGAAACTTCAATTTCATGGTCAAAGTGACCAATGTTACACATTATAGCACCATCTTTCATGCCTCTCATGTGGTCAATAGTCACAACTTTAATATTACCTGTAGCAGTTACAACAATATCTGCTTTTGAAATAAAATCATCTACAGTATTTACTTCATACCCTTCCATCGCTGCCTGCATAGCACAAATTGGGTCAACTTCAGCTATTACTACTTTTGCACCATTAGACCTAAGTGCGTCAGCACATCCCTTTCCTACGTCACCATAACCTACGACGAGCGCATATTTACCTGCTATCATAACATCTGTAGCTCTTTTAATACCGTCAATTAGGCTTTCTCTACAACCATATAAATTATCAAATTTAGATTTTGTAACAGAGTCATTAACGTTTATTACAGGAGCCAGAAGTTTACCACTTATCTCTAACTGCTTAAGTCTTTGAACACCTGTTGTTGTTTCTTCCGATATACCCTTAATATTTTCAAACATCTCAGGATAATCATTATGCAACATTAGGCTTAGGTCTGCTCCATCATCAAGTATCATATTTGGCTTCCAGCCATTTGCACCTGCAATAGTTTGTTTTATGCACCATTCATATTCTTCTTCTGTTTCACCTTTCCATGCAAATACAGGTATATTTCTTGCTGCTATAGCAGCTGCAGCACTATCAACTGTTGAGAAAATATTACATGAACTCCATCTTACTTCTGCACCAAGTTCAATTAAAGTTTCTATGAGTACAGCTGTTTGAGTTGTCATATGCAGGCAACCTGCAATTTTAGCACCTTTTAAAGGCTTGGCTTGCCCATATTCCTCGCGTAATTTCATAAGACCTGGCATTTCTCTTTCTGCCAGAGTAATTTGCTTACGTCCAAGTTCTGCAAGATTGATATCTTTAACTTTAAAATCATTCTGCATAATATTACACTCTTTTAATTTTGCGCTATTTTATTTTTTTTAGTATTTTGTTTATGATTATCGGAAAGTTTTGTTCTTACAGCCTTTATACGTTTCTCTGAAACTTTTGCGCTAGCTAAATTTAACTGAACATTTTCTTGTTTAATTTTTGCTTTTGCAACTTCAGTCACTTTCTGTTTTGGTTGTTTTTTAGTAGATTTTTTAGCAATAATAGTTTCAGTAACATTACTACCATTTGATCCTAAAAACTTATCAAGAAGCGCCATCATTTTCCTGTCACGTGCGAAGCCTGTACTTCCGCCCAATACAACTGCAACTAACTTTCTATCACCACGCTTAACTGTTGTTACCAAATTATAACCGCTCATATTAGTGAAGCCGGTTTTAAGACCTGTAACGCCTTCGTATTTATATTTTGCAAGCAGATTATTTGTAGTAGTTAGCTTTTTACCTTTAAAATTAAATTCTTTAGTTTGGAAAATTTTGAAGTATTCAGGGTAATCACGTTCAATGGCTATAGCAATTTTAGCAATATCATACGCACTGCTTTTGTTTGTAGGATTTGGAAGACCTGAAGCATTAGCATAAGTAGTATGTTTCATACCCAAATCTTTTGCTCTTTTGTTCATTAATTTAACAAAATTATGCTCGCTTCCCGCTACTGCTTCAGCTAAAACTACCGCAGCATCATTTGAAGATTTTACAACCGCAGCATATATCGCATCTCTTAATTTAATTTTAGAACCAGGCTTAAGACCAAGTTTCATTTTAGGCATTGATGCTGCATGTTTAGATACTGTAATATCCTGATTTACATCAAGTTTTTTTCTTGCAATAGCTTCAAATGTTAAATATAAAGTCATTACCTTAGTAATTGAAGCTGGGTATCTGTGCTGAGTCGCGTTTTCTTCGTACAGAATTTTACCTGTTTTTTGGTCAACAACTAATGCAGCATACTTATGCTTCTCAAATGCAAACGCACTTGAAGCACAAAATATTAATAAAGTAGCCACCAGAGCTATTAAATTTAATAACTTATTAACCATATTCCAGATAAATTCTAAATAAATAATTGAGGGAAGTAAGTACTCTTAACAGTTTTTTTATTATATATCAAGCACTTACACTGCCCTATTTATTATATTATACCTCATTAATTATTTTATCAAAGTTTAAACTTAATAAAGACATGAGGTCATTAGAGTATCTTGTAATTGAATTTATCTGCTGGTTAATAGTATTTTCAGTTAAATCAGCTATTTGTGAAAAGCTTGTGCATGTTAAAGATTCTCTTAAATTTTTTGCATTAGCATTATAAATTTCATCTGTAAACTCAGAAGTAATATCGTTTAACGCTTGTGCAGACTTTATAGACTGAGACACTACATTTGAAGTGTATGTAATGTAATCAAAACCGAATTTACCCATTTGCTCTAAAGCGCTATTAATATTTTCATGAGTTTGCTCATTAGCCGCAGATATATTTTCAAAGTTAATATTATTTGAAGTGATTGTTTCGCTATTAATATTGTTTACATGTGCTGCGGTAGCTTTTGTAGCTTTTTTTGCTGCTTGCATAAATTACCTCATAAGTTAAGTGGAATAGAATTAATATGAACCTAAAATTGTATAAGTCAATAAAACTTTACATCAAGATCAAAATTTTAGATAATAGATTAAAATATTTATATTATAGGTCACCATGGATATTGAAATTATTGGCTATATAAGTGCAGGTCTGGCACTATTAATATACATTTGGTACGTAATACTTGTTAAAAGAAGGAATACTACTTTAAATGCCTTAAGCGGCATTGATGTTCAGTTAAAAAGACGACACGATTTAATACCAAACCTAGTTGCGATAGCTTCCAAAACTATGGAATTTGAGCAAAAAATTCTTACCGATATTACTAGTATCAGAGCAGAGGCAATTCAAAAGTATAATCAAAAAGATGCAAATGATGTAACTAAGCATTTTCGAATAGAAAAGGAGCTTGCAGGAAAATTATCAAATTTTATTGTTAATGCTGAAAACTATCCATCTATAAAATCTGATACTGCAATGCTTGAAATTCAGTCTAGCCTTCAGGATATTGAAGAGAACTTATCTGCAGCAAGGCGTTTTTATAACTCAGCCATCATGGAATTTAATAATGCTGTTGAGATTTTTCCAGGTAATCTAATTGCTAAATTATTCGGGTTTAAATCAATGCCATTTTTTGAAACAGAAAATAAAGATAATTTAGATATTAACAATATTTTGAAAAAATAATTTATGGAAAATGGTGCTATAAACTTTGAAAACATTTACACAAAGCATATAGCACCAACAATAGAAGAAATAGAAGTCAAACGCCAAAAACTACTGAAAGCTAAATATATAGGAATAATAGTTATTTGGTTAGCAATAGTACCAATTTCATATGCTATACTGATAAAACTTCAGGCAGGTTATAATGCACCATTCATAGGAATTTTTTCCCATTTCGCATACATAACTTTTATTAAAAGCTTGTATCAGTTCGATATAAAAGAAAAATTATTTGCCAAAATTTCATTAGTTTTACCTGACATACAGTATAATCATCAGTATAATGCCGACCCTGATTTTATCCGAAATTTAGAAATTACTCCTGAGTTTGATTACATGTTTTCTTCCGATACAATATCTGGAAAACATGCAAACCAAAAATTTCAGTTCTTTAAACTTAATTTACAAACTTCAAATCAAAAAAGTACGGTCAATGTTTTCAAAGGCTATATGCTTAAAGTAGATTTAAAAAAAGAGCTGTATGCGACAACTATTATAAAATCTAAAGTCATGTTCCAGATGAATTTGGAGATTTTTTCTGGTAAACAAGAGGTAGTTTTAGAAGACCCAAAGTTTAGCAAATACTTTAAAGTTACTTCTACAGATCAGCTGGAGGCTAGAAAACTTTTAACAGCAAAACTAATGGAAAGGCTGAATAACTTATCAACAATACTTCAAACCCAAAGCTCGCTTTCTAATAAGTTTCAGGGCAATGTATTAGAATATTTGCAGGCTAAAGCTCAGAAATTATTTGAACCTGTTGTAAAAGCTGGAAGATTTAGCTGCGTGTTTTATAAAAATGAAATGATAATGTTAATACCCACAGATTATGAGTTTTTTGAATATAAAAACTTAAGCATTCCCGCAGATAAAACTATGTATGATACATTTATAAAAGATATTCAGTGTATATACAGCATTATAGATTTACTGCCTTAGATAATCAATTAAAGCAATCTAACGCCTGAATCAAAGCATCCATAGTAGTTGCGCAGGAGGTTGTAGTTTTGTTACCGCACTGATTGGTTGAAAAACCTGCAGTATCTTTAAACGCACAAACATTGTCCTTATCAGCGTTTAATCCTTTTGTTGCATTGATAAGCTGCTGTTTATTCTTGAAATATACTATATCGTCAAAGTTAACGGCAGGATCATCTGATAATATTTGGTTTCGCGCTAAAAATGTAGCGTTTACTGCCAAATTCGCACCCGCCATTGATAGATGAGCATTTTCTTGCTCATCAGAGTTAATACTACTACCAACTTTAGATACAATTCTTGCAGCACCACCATTAGAGGCAAAAGCACCATGACCATTTTTCCCGTGGCTAACAATAACTACCACAGCATTATTCATAATTGTAGAGCTGGCATTACCCTGAACAGTAATACCGGCTGACACACCACAAAAGTCAGTATTAAAATTCCTTGCTGCACATCCCGCTGTTGCAGCATCACAATTACAATCCTGGATAATAGCATAGCTAAACCTTCTACCCCAGGCATCAAAGGCCAATTCATCTGGTAAATTTAAGGTTCTTACAGGAATAATACCCCAGCTCATACTACCACTACTAAAGTTTGCAGCGCACTGATAGTTAAGCCCTCCCCTTAGCGCATCGCCAAAAGCCGCATTGTTTGTAGCGATTGTACCGTTCGCAGGGCATGGGATGGAACCATTATCAAGCAAATATGCCCCAAGTGCCTTATCAATAATTTCGATTTTTTCTTTAGTTTCTAGTAACTTATCAGCATCGGTTTTTTGTGTAGCAAATGCTAAAACCACTCCTAAAGCAACAGATATAATAATCATTACAATCGATAATTCTACTAAGCTGAATGCCTTTAATTTTACCTTGTTATACATCTTTTTCTCACAAGTTCAGAAAATGTTAGCATATATACATTACAATCAGCCGAAGAATTAATTGTACCTGTTGCCGCATTTGCCGTACCAAAACAAAGCAAGTTTAGCGGGTTAGTCTGATTAGAGTTGCTAAGCGCAGTATAAGCATTATTACAGGAATTACCTGATAGGGTTACACCCAGGCTAAATAACACCTGAGTTTTAGTTTTATAACGCACTACATCATCGAAAGTTGTTGAGTTATTTGGTATATTAAGCACAAAAACCTCGTCGTAACCGCCACTTGTATGCGCATTTTCTACTTTCTTTGCATCAGCACCCGCAGAAGCTCTTGTACCGCTTCTGTTATAACCGCCTGCCCCGCTAGGACCATGACTTACTATGGCATATGCAGCTCCATTTGTAACATATACTGCACCGCCGGGATTGGTAAAACGCTTTATCTTAATAACACCAGATTCCTGTGAATCAATTGCTGGCAAAGTAGTGTTATTTGATAGCCCTCTTGAGACAACTAAATCAAATTTATTTCCCCACCCGTCTAAAATAATTTCTTTTGGAAGAAGAAGCGACTGCACAGGGACACTTCCCATTACAATATTAGCATCCGTAAATGCTGGGGTTACAGCTGGCAAGTTTGCCGTGACGTTTACAGTTTGAGTTCCAGTGCAGGTAGTACCTGAAAAATTTTCTATTCCGTACGTTGAGCTATTTGCGCTTGTATCAATGTTAAGGGCTGCATTCCCAGGGCAAGGTAAGCGTTTATTTAGCCCCACAAAAGCTACAATTGCCTCTTCAATCATTTTCATTTTTGCCTGAGTTTGTTCATACCTGTACGAATCTGTTTGTGAAATACCTGCTGATATGGCAGAAGATGATATTATGCCGATGATTGTTAAAACTATTGCTAACTCTGTTAAACTAAAAGCTTTATTTGCCATTTATCTCTTGACTATAAGTTCAAACATGAAAATATCAAATTATAATTAATTTTTCAAACATTATATGATAATTGTGTATTTTTTGATATTTATGCTAGGTGGTTGCCTTGGTAGCTTCATAACGCTGGTTACCTATAGGCTCCCCAGAAACGAGGATATAGTTTTTAAACCCTCACAATGCCCTAAATGTCATAAATCACTAGGAATTCTGCAGTTATTTCCAATAATAAGCTTCTTGTGGCAAAAGGGAAAATGCCATAACTGCAAAACAAAAATATCCATAAGATACCCAATAACTGAGGTTATTTGTGGAATTATAGCAGCAATATTGTTCTATAAATATCACAGTAATTTCAGCTTAAATTATATTATTGAGCTTGCTATATATTTAAGTTTATTTGCAATGATTATCACCGACCTTGAAAATCTAATTGTTCCAGATGAAATAATGATCTTTCTATTTATAATATGCTCTATATATAATTACCTTAATTTTAGTGACTTTATTTTTAACTACTCTTCATCAGTTATACTTGCCAGCTTATTATTCTTTACAGGCATAATAGTCAGCAAAATTAAAAAACGTGACTCTTTAGGCTTTGCCGATGTTAAATTTGTTGCAAGCATAGGATGCCTGTTACCATTACACTCTTTACCAGCCTATTTATTTATTAGCGGTATCGTAGGAGTTGTAACCAGCTTAATTTCACAAAAACTTACTGATAAAGAAGAATTTCCTTTTATCCCTGCGCTTGCTTTTTCTTTTATAATATGTTTTAATAATATTAATATATTAACATTTTAAGTGTTTTAATTGTGCCAAATATCCAGAATTTTTACAGAATTATTGCTTTAATTAGCACTATTTCTCTTGGGGTTACCAGTTGCAACCCCCTTGTGCAGCACAATATTAGAAACCGATACTCTGGCACTAAGATCGATGATGACTTAGGATTAAGTAAAAGTCAGGTAGACGGTTATTTTAGCAGATACAATCAAGATAAGTTTGTAAACAATGAGCATCAAAACATCGATGACATAGAACCAATTATTGCAGAACCCCTAAAACCAAGCCTTAAAAAGGATAAGCTTGTAACTTTATCAATAAGTAACGATGTAGATGTTAAAGATGTTCTCATAGAACTTGCACGACTTGCAGAAATTGATATAGAAATTGATCCAGGCGTTAAAGGCGGTATTATATTGAAAGTAACAGACAAACCCTTAACAGAAGTAATAGACAGGGTTTCTGAGCTTGCAAGCCTTAGATATTCAATTAATGGTAATGTTTTAAGGGTAGAAGTAGATACTCCATACTCTGAGTCTTACCCTGTAGATTTTATAAATTTAGTTAGAAGTAATAAGTCATCGTATAAAGTAAATGTAGGACTTGATGGTTCGGGTGGTGGAAGTGGTGGTGGAAGCTCTTCTATCGGTAGCGGATCACTTACAGAAATTACATCTGAGCAAAAAGATGATCTTTGGGGTACTATTACGCTCGATATCAAACAAATGATTGAATCTACTACTTATCCCGCATCAAATATAACGCCTTATGTCACTATTAACCAACGGGCAGGTATCATAACAGTTGTAACAAATGCCAGAGTTCATCAGCGTATACGTAATTATTTGTCAAAAGTTAAAAGTAATATATCCGCACAAGCTTTAATTGAAGCTAAAATTGTAGAAGTCTCACTGAGTGATGAATATCGCACAGGTATTAACTGGAATATGATAGATAGAACTGGTGCTAAAATTGGTGCGAATGTATCATTTAACCCTATAGGAGAATTCACTGCAAACGCTGGTGACTTTACTCTTGGCGTTCTTAACGGACTAGGAATAAGTCAAACTAAAAGATTTAATTCAAATTCATCTGATACGCTTATATCTGCTGTTCAGCTTATGGAAACATTTGGCGCAACCAGAACACTTTCAAGTCCAAGGCTTCATGCTATGAACAATCAGCAAGCCGTATTATCATTTGCACAGAATTTCGTATACTTTAAACTCAATATTGATCAAACTTCTTCTACTACCAGCAGCTCATCGAGTGCTGTAACAGATACTAAAGTTACCTCTGATCTTAAAACTGTACCTATTGGACTTATTCTTTCAATTCAGCCTACAATAAACGTTGAAACAAATGAAATTACTATGGCTGTAAGACCAACAATTTCAAGAATAGTAAACCGCGTAAAAGATCCAGCAATTGTATATGCTTTAGAAAGCACAGGTATTACAAATCAGGATTTAACAAGTGAGGTTCCTGTTGTTGAAGTAAAAGAGCTTGACTCAATTGTTAAAATGAAAAGCGGCAATATCATGGTTATTGGCGGTATGATGGAAGAAAGGTCAAATAATAATGAAAGCGGCATACCACTTGCAAAAGAAATTCCTTTTTTTGGCAATCTGTTTAAGTCAAATGGTAAAATTAAAAACACTATTCAGACTATAGTATTTTTAAAAGCAACTATTCTTCCAGGTGGTTCAAATTATACGCCTGCTGATAAAGATTTCTATAATACCTTTACAAATGACCCCAATGCATTACAATTGAAATAAATTTTTAAATTGTAATACAAGATGCTAGCACTACTTAAATTTTTTGCTCTATCGGTTAAGCGTGATAGATTATTGATTTCATTATTTTTGCTAATCTTTATTAGTTCTGCTTTTTCAATATTTTTTGGTGGCAATGCTATAGCAGAGCAAACGCAAATGATAGTAGCCTATATTGCTTCCTCAAGCAGAATTATTATCAATCTTGGTATGATAGTTTTTATTATAACGCACATAACAAGGTTATTTTATAATAAAGAAATTGATTTTGTATTATCCAAGCCCATTTCAAGAAAATCTATTATTTGTGCATATACACTTGGTATAAGTTTACTTTCCCTCTTAATAGCCTTAATACCAACAGCATTGCTAATCGCATTTGGTAGTTTAATTCAAAATACTTTTATTTGGTTTATATCTTTTACATTTGAAATTGTCATAACTACAACCTTCGCCTTTTTAACCTCCCTTTTCTTTCGCAGTCAGGTTTCAGCTATCCTTGCCTCTTTTACGTTTTACATAGGCGCTAGAATGATGGGCTTTTTCTATATGTCTGCAAGATATGATTATATCTATACAGGTATTGATTCTCTTTCAAAGTGGCTGCCTCAGAAAATAATGTACATAACTTCTGTAGTTCTTCCGCGCTTCGATCTTTACACCCAAACTAACTGGCTTTTATATGAGATTAAGTCTTACGAAAATATAAAATTCATAGCAGTACAAGCTGTTATGTATATAATAATTCTTCACTTTGCAGCCTTTTATGATATTGAAAAAAAAGAATTTTAATATTAGCCAAATTACAGACAAGGTTAACTTAAACCTAACTGTTTTCTTGATTTTTTTTGGTATTAATTCATTTTATTATTATCTTAATCGCCATAATTTTGCAGAACTTAGCATACAAGAAAGACTGCCGTCTGAAAAAGAAGTGATTTTTAACTCACTTGGTGATAACGAGGCTTATTTCAGGGTTTTAGCCCTTGAGCTTCAGTATATGGGTGATACTTACGGCAGAAGTACACCTCTTAAAGATTATGATTATAAATTATTGTACAACTGGTTTAAACTCCTTGATAAACTTGACAATGAATCTGATTACGTTCCATCACTCGCATCATATTATTATAGCATGACTCCTAGGATAAAAGATATTCAGTACCTGGTAGATTATTTAAAGGAACATTCTCTAGACAGGATTGATACTAAATGGTGGTGGATTTATCAGGCTTCATATTTAGCTTTCCATAAACTTGAAGATCAAAAACAAGGTATTGAAATCGCAGATCATTTAGTAAATGCTAAAGGAGATTTACCTATTTGGGTAAGACAGTTACCAGCCATTTACCATGAAAAAGTTGGCGATAAAGAAGAAGCATTTTTAATTATCAAAAATATTATGGATAATATTGATAATATTTCAGAACATGAATTAAACTTTATGAATATATTCCTGAAGGACAGATTAAAGATCATCGAAAACAATAATTAGAAATTATAAATTTTGAATTCGCACTACATTTATATCTACTTCGGATTTTAGTCTAAAGTCACTTCTATAAAATAACCTGCTTAAACCACAACTTAATGCCGATGAAACATGTTTTATAATTTGTGGTTTTGGCGCGCTATTTGCTACATTTTCATATTTATATGAAAAATACGCATGATTTATTATACTAAATATTGCATAAGTTATCACGCACTGAATATTTAATCTGCCTGGCCAATATTTATATGATATCGCAAACTCTAAAACAAATAGTGACCAATCAGCTATTTTACCGAAAATTTTAGTCTTATTTTTTAAATGCTCATTAGGTAAATCATTTTTATCTGATGGAATTATATAGTCAGTAAGCCACTTATCGTTTTTGAGAATATCACTGCTATTAAGTAACAAGGTTTTTACAGATTTTGAAATCTCATTACTATTTCCTTTATGTACAAAAATTTTAAAATAATTATTTTTTTCTTCTACTGGTAAATTTATATTTGCAAAAGCCTCAATGTATATAGGCTTAGGTTTTTTCATCAATTCACTTAGGAGCAGGAGCAGCTCAATATTATTATCTATTTCATTTTTATCGGTTTGAAGTTTATTAAATATATACGACAAATTTTGTGCTGTTATTGAGACTGAACCTATTTTCTCAGCCAGCTTCTCTGTTGTCAGCTTATTTTGTAGGTAAAGCTCTAATATTTTATCAATAGCTTTTTTAGAAGAAGATTTATCAAGAAGCAGTAATATTCTATCATCAATTATACTATAAATTTCCAAGGTATTTGCCTGAGGATTTTTATCATTTGCCCACACAGTTAGGAAATTTAGCAATATATCATCATTAAAGCTTCTCAAAACCTCTAATATATTCTCTACATTGATTTGTAATATTTCTTGTGCAAGTTCTAAGTATGAATGATTATTTGATTTAGCTAAAAACTTTAAAATTACATTATTATCATCATTACAGTATTCTTTTAAAAGCTTTCTGATTCTTGCATTATATACTGGTAAATAAGATATTTCACCTCTGTCATATCTACCAAACATATTCTTAATATCCGCATCTGAAAAACGTGATAAAATATTTGAAACTAGTAAATTATTTTGAAGAGATTCCATTATATCAACTAAGGGAAAGATATATCTACTATCCCTATTATTATTAAAATGATCGAAAATATTTATACTATGACTGAACAACAACTCTCTAAATTGATGTAAATTTTCATAAATATTTTGATGGCAATTTTTATTATGGATAAGTTTTATAAGATGTATCGCTAACTCTTTTTTAAAATCAGCATCGCGATCAATAAATAACTGAATATTTTCAGTATTATCATTTACCATAATATAAAGACTTAGGTCTAGAGCCTTAACCCTGTAATCGTTACCTGTAGAAATTAAGGCTTTATATATATCTTGTTTCAAATCAACACCAAAGTCGTTAAAATGCCTGAATAAAATACCTATCCATGCATTATTTTCTGGCGATTTAGATATATCAAATTCAGATAAAATATTATTCATCATATTATCAACTGAAACTTCTACACCAAAATGCTTAGAAGCCAGATCTTTGTATAAAAATAAACTTTGAAAGTTGTGATCATTATTTTGTAGTCCATTAATTGTATTTTTAATACTTTCTGTCTTTGGACTGGCAAATAATGACTCTACAAAGTTACCAAATACTTTCATTCTCGGAAAATATGTAATCAAACGTGTATGATAATAATATCTATTAAGTGGCGTATACCAATTAGGATGTGTTTCATCATTATTATGATGAATTCTTAAATTATAATCCCCAATACTTGCTATATTGTGTATATTTAAAAAATGGTAGATTGGATGATAATCATGATTGCTAAATTCTAATGCTTTGACAGTTTTATCATCAAGCGTTTTATGTTGTATGAGCCAATCAAAAAATATCAGTGTTTTATCAGTATATGATATACCATTTAAATCACCATCTTTTACCTTAAGATAATAATAATTGTTTTGATAGTAATCAGGTAACTTACTTACCAATATAGATAATCGAAACTTGGTAAAAATAAAATATTCTAATGAAATATATGAATTATTAACATAATTTTCAATGCTTTCTCTGCTGCTTAAATCCACAGGTGAGAAATAATGAATCAGCATTGATAATTTTATAAAATGATGCTTTAGAATATCAAGGTTTTTAATATCTTCACTAACATTTATAAGGTCAGCTGTGAATTTATTTACATAATATGTCTTCTGTATTTCAGAAAAATTATAAAAATTTCTTTCAATATACTTAATTGTTTTATTTAATTTCAAAGCAAGCTCTTGATGAGAGATGTTTTGTTTTAAATAATCTACATTTAACTCTGGAATGTATAGTGATATAAAAGTTTGACTTTTATCATTATCAAAAAGACTAATGTTTTGTTCAAAAAAACTCTGAGTATTTTCGAGGGTCTTCTCATATTTATTGCAATCCAAGCTTTTAAGAACTTTCATTAAAATATATAAGTTAGCTCTTACTTTTTCCTGATTACAAAAATATCTGGAATAATCAATAATATCATTTAGTTTAAATTCAATGAAATTGCCGCTTGTAATAGCCGCAATAATAGTATCAAAATCGCCAATATAATTTAAAATCTGCTCAAACTTATTAGAATTACTGTATATGCCTAAAAAAACTCATATTCTGTTAGCAGCTCAAAGCACTTTAAAGAAAAATTTGCAGAACTTTTATTAAATACTTTTTGTATTAAATTATCGTCATCAAGCTGAGCAACAAGCACACCTAAAGTTTCAGCACATTCATATAATTCCTCATCACCTTCGAGTGCTTCAATATGTTCAATAAGTAAGTTAGCAAAACGTAATTTATTTTGAATACTCACATTATTGGTACTGTATAACCTATAAAGTACTATTACATTGTTAATATTATAACTGTCAGCGTTAAGTAAGGTCTCAAGTTCTAATCTGGGATTGAATAAATGGTCGTTTTCACTAAGTTTAGTATAGTATTCACGAATAGATGCGAGCATTTGTTTGCCTGTTACAAACTGTTATAAATTTCTAAAATGATTAAATACTAATGATGGCTATGACCATTTTTTGCTATTTTGCTATAAATTCTGTTAAGTTTTTTAACAGATGTTACCCACATAATTAAAATTAGATATACAATAACCATTACGCTAAATGTCATTCCGGCAATAAGAGCTGTTTGGAAGAAAATAAGCAGAATAGATTGTATCAACGCAGCTGTTGTATCTGAAAGTCTCATGCCAACAACGTCTACTGCCGCTTTACCTTTAGTTTTAATTTCTTCATCGGCAGCAATAAATGCCATCTCTTTTGTAGGGTCGAATAATCCATATTTAGATGCCTTCATGAGTATTATCTGGCACATACCAAGACCTACAATAAACTGCGTAGCATTAACATGAAAAATAGATTGAGCATATGGCTCAATACTGTCTTTAAAGATTAAACTTAAAAAGAAAAACACACTCGTCATAATAACAACAATTGGTGTTGTTATTGCAGCAGCATACCAGCTAAATTTCCTGAGAATATGGCTACCAAACATCATAATAACAATAGATGCATACCCCATATACTGAGTAAACGAACCCATAAACTTAGCATAATTATTTTGTTCAGGGTAAAGTTGTCTAATATTAGCCTTCCACTGAACCTCAATCATATTATTGATCATTCCATAAGCTAAAACCATACCGAAAATATATAACAAGTATTTGGAACTTAAAATAATCTTAAGGCTTTTAAATACTGATAAATTTGTTTTAGGTGCAGTTTTAGAATTATCGACTTCTAAAAGCTTATTTGAAATAAAATATGTTGTCATATTAAGTAATATCATGAAAACAATAATTGCCAGGTTAAATTCAATAACATTTTCAGTATATTTGGCACTTACCTTAATTACTGAACCTGCCATTACCAAAGCAAAATTACCAAGTAATGCAAGAGTTGGGTAAATTCTTTTTGCTTCTTCTGAAGAGGTTACTTTATTGGCAAACTGCCAGAAACTAAGTACTGTTACAATTGGACCCCATAGTTCAACGACTACAGCAAAAATGGCATATGTCCATTTTCCATAAAGCTTTAACCACCATTTAAGTTTAGGATATGTAGCAATTAACATATCAATGTTATCAGGATCTGGATGAAGAATATGAGTATTGGGATAAACAAAAAGTAAGAATACTGAAAAAATCACTAAAAACATTAGCTTAATAAAATAAAATATCCTATCGCTTGGAATAATATTAGTAAGCTTTGTATATGCAAGGGTAAATAAAACAGCGCAAGGAAGCACCAAATATAAATCGATAAAACTTAAAGCTTCAGCACCAATATTTGGAACAATTATAGTATCTTTAAGAGATCTTAAAGTGGCATGTATATATAAAATACCAAACATTAGGATGCTAAGTAAGCAAAATTTACCAAGCTCTTTCTTTTTAACTGGGAAAACAAACTCAATAATAGATAAAAGTCGACTGTTATTCATTGGTTTTATTCATAAAATTAATAAAATGATAATTAAATTCTGCACCGAATATCAGTGTTATATTATTAATATAGAAAAAAAGCAATGTAATAATTATACCCTCTAATCCACCATATATCAGATTAACCTGTGTAAAGTTCTGAATATAAAGAGAAAGCAGCTTACTTGAGAGTGACCAAGAAATTGTCACTATTAATGATCCTGGTATAACCTGCATTAAAGTTTGCTTTTTATTGGGTATAAAGTAGTAAAGTGCTGATATTGCAATAAAAATTATAATAAATAAGCCAAAGTTTCTAAAGAAATATATGGTTGGTATAATTATAGGCTGAATTTTAAAGTATTCTGCAAACTTAAATAAAAATGGCGGAATAATAATAAGAAGCGCCATAATTAATAAAACACATGCGGTAAACGCCAGGAATTGTAGGATTGAAAGCATTCTACGAAGTAAATATGCAGGAGGAGTATTAACTCTATAAGATCTGTTAAAAAATGTTCTTAACCCCTCAAAAGATGATGATGCAGTCCATATAGCACCTAAAATAGCAATAGTCATAATGCTTTCAGGGGGTCCTGATATTATCTCATTAATTCTTGGTAGTAGAAAATTTTGTACATGGTCTGGAGCATTATCTACGAAACTTCTAATAAATTCTTTAGATACTTCTAACTCTCCAACCATACCAGCAAGCGATATAAGAAGCACCATAAATGGGAAAATCGCTAATATGGTTATAAATGCCATGTAGCCAGCATGCTCAATTCCATCATTATTCACAAAATCACTAATTGATTTAGCAAAAAGAGTTGGGATTTTTTTAAAAATCAGTCTAAGCACCTATATTAATCCTTTTGGTAAATTTAGTTGTTCTTTATTTACGATAATTCTATGTAATTTATAGATTAATTCAAAATTAGCAATATGGTTTCCAAGTTTATCAGATATAATTTTAAGCGCGACAAGCCCTTCTACCGTGTCTGACGGCTCTGGGTTCTCTTCAAAATTATAACCAAACCTAAAATTTCTGGAGGTTTTACCGCCGCATGTTAAAAACAAGTCACCTATTCCTGCTGGTTCAAAAATTGTAGCTGCTTTTCCATCATATTTTTCCAGCAATTTTTGTAGCTCTAAAGTAGCTTTGGTTAGATATGCCGCCATAGTATTTTCGCTATTATACTTTTTAGAAATATAACCTGCCCCAATAGCATAAATATTTTTAAGCGCCCCTAAAAGCTGAGTACCTATAATATCGTCTGTATATTTTAAGAGGAATGTATCTGTAGAAAACTTACTTGCAATTTGCTCAAATTCTTTATGTTTTGACGCCAAACTTGTTACAGTTGGTAATTTTTTTGCCACCTCTAAAGCAAAATTAGGACCACTAAGAACTGCAATTTTACTATTTGGTAAAATTTGACTAGCCAGGTCACTGTAAAATCCTAAATTTGATTTAGCAAATCCCTTAGAGCATAACACAATATTTTGAGGATTAAACGGCTTAATTTGCTGTAAAATATCTTCTAAAGCACTTGAAGGAACAGCTATAAAAACAATTTCAGAAACTTTTATAGCATGCTCTAAATCACTTGTAATATCAATGTTTTCAGGCAGTTTTATTTCAGGAAGATATTTTGAGTTACAACTAGTATGCTTCATATTATCTGCATATTCTTTATCCCTATGCCAAAGCATAACTTTTTGCTTTTCTGCAAAAGAAATACTTAAAGCCGTCCCCCATGATCCTGCGCCTAAAACTGCAATCATCTATGCTTTCTCGATATATATATTAGCTTTCATTTCGCCAAGCTTATACTCTTTAGCATTGTCGTGCATTATAAAACTTACTTTGCTAAGTGTCTGAGTTTCAATGTAACCTAAATGCTTTTCTATAGCTTTTTTGTACTCATCAGAGCATTCAGCAAATACGCTGGCATTATCAGTAATATTTAAATTTATATCTTTTCTGATCTGCTGAATTATCCTGATAAAGTCACGAGTTATACCTTCTTCAAATAATTCTTCGGTAATATTTAAGTCCATAATAACCACAGCATCTTGCGATGAAAGACTGCTTGAAGATTTATTATCAGTTGGTACTAATGTAAGCTCAAGTTCATCCTTTTCAATTACAAACTCTCCTACCCCTACTCTACCATCTTCTAAAAGCTTCCAGTTTCCTTGCTTAACTTCTTTTGTAATATCTTTCATCTGAGCTGCAAGTCTCTTAGCAAGAACTGGGAAGTTAATTTTTAGATTTTGTGTTGCAAGACCTTCAAAACTATCTGAAAAATCTACATTTTTAACATTAAGTTCGTCTTTGATCAAGTCCACCATGCTTTCAATACCAGGATTTTTACCTGCAAGTTTAATACTTCTAAGTGGCTGACGAATTCTTATGTTATTTGTATTTCTGATAAAGTGACCAGAGTTACAAATATCACGAACTTTATCCATTTGTTTCTCGAGTAAGTCATCAAATGGAATTTGTTTATAATCAGGTAAATCTGTTAAATGCACACTTTCTTCAGCTTTAGACAAATCAAATTTCTGAAGCGTACCATAGATCGCCTCACTTAGAAGCGGAAGCAATGATGCCATAGATTTAACAACTGTTACTAAGCATGTAAATAAAGTATTATAAGCTTCTAATTTATCGCTATCATGCTCACTTTTCCAGAACCTTGGTCTGTTTCTTCTGATGTACCAGTTATTAAGTGTTTCAAAGAAATTTTGTACAGCTATGCATGCTTCAGCAGTATTATAAGAATCCATTGACTCTTCGATTTTTTTAACAGTCGAGTGAAGTTTAGAAATAATGTATTTATCAATAGGATTTTGGCTTTCAAAGCTTAATTTTGGTGATATTTTATCGGCATTTGCATATAGCGTAAAGAAATGCACAGCATTCCATATAGGCTTTATTACTAAACGCTGAACATCCTTAAGCATGTTCCCACTTTTATCAATTAAAAGCTCCTGCCCGCGCATTACAGGCGATGAAAGCATAAGCCATCTGAGCGTATCTGCCCCATATTCCGCAAATATATCCATAGGATCAGCGTAGTTATTCAGTCTCTTAGAAAGCTTTTGACCTTTTTCATCTAAGATAACGCCATGGCATATACAGTTTAAAAATGGTGGTCTGTCAAAAAGAGCAGTAGAAAGAACCATTAACGTATAGAACCAACCCCTTGTTTGAGCTACATATTCTACAATGAAATCGGCTGGTGAGTTTTTCTCAAACCATTCTTTATTTTCAAACGGGTAATGAACTTGTGCATATGGCATTGAACCGCTTTCAAACCAGCAGTCAAATACATCTTCTACACGTACCATCATAGATTTGCCTGTAGGATCATCTGGATTTGGTCTTGTAAGCTCATCAATATAAGGTTTGTGAAGGTCTTTAACTTCTACACCAAAAGCTTCCTGTAATTCTTTGATAGATCCATAAACTTCAATTCTTGGATATTTAGGATCATTTGACATCCATACAGGAATTGGCGTACCCCAGAATCTGTTACGGCTGATCGACCAGTCTCTTGCGTTTTCTAACCAGTTACCAAATACACCGTCTTTAATATGCCCAGGTATCCAGTTAATTTGCTGGTTAAGCTCTACCATACGGTTTTTAAATTTTGTGACTTCTACATACCAGGATGGAACTGCTTTAAAAATTAAAGGAGTATCTGTTCTCCAGCAATGTGGATAGTTATGGATAAACTGCTCAGTTTTAAGCCATAAACCTTTAAGTTTTAATGCTTTTATTACTTCATCAATTGCATCAAATACCTGCATACCTTCAAAATCAGATACCTCGGACGTAAACTTACCGCGATTATCAACTGGGCAAACAAGCTGTATATTTTCTTTTTCGCAAAGTACTTGGTCGTCTTCACCAAAGCCTGGCGCTAAGTGAACTATACCAGTACCATCACCTTCTGTTACAAATTCACCAACTAACACTCTAAATGCATTTTCATGGCTTTTGAAATAGTCAAAAAGTGGCTCATAATTAAAATTTTGCAGATCACTACCAATTACTTTTCCAAGAACTTCAGGATCTTCACCAAGTTCCTTTTTGTATTGAGAAATTGAGCTTGTAGCAATTAAAACGGCTCTGTCGTTATATTTTACAGCCGAATACTCAATTTCACCGCCTACTGCTAATGCAAGGTTAGATGGAAGTGTCCATGGGGTTGTGGTCCATGCTAGAATATATAAATCTTCCTGAATATTTAGTGTAGATGGCTTTTGCTTTAACTTAAACATTACAGTTGCAGATTTATCAGCTCTTTCTCTGTATGAGTTATCAAGCCTAGTTTCAAAGTTTGAAAGTGGCGTTTCACACGCCCATGAGTATGGCATAACGCGCATTGACTGATAAACTAAGCCTTTATCATAAAGCTGCTTAAATGCCCATAAAACTGATTCCATAAACGGAGTGTCCATTGTTTTATAGTCATTTTCAAAGTCTACCCATCTGGCTTGACGGCTTACGTAATTTTCCCATTCCTTGGTATATTTAAGAACTGAAGTACGGCAGTGATTGTTAAATTTATCGATTCCATATTCTATAATATTACCACGACCTGATATACCAAGCTCTTTCTCAGCGCCCATTTCCGCAGGGAGTCCATGACAATCCCAACCAAATCTACGCTCCACTTTAAAACCTTTTTGGGTTTGGTAGCGAGCTACAGTATCTTTTACAAAACCTGTAAGCAAATGCCCATAATGTGGCAGACCATTAGCAAATGGAGGACCATCATAAAAAATATAATCAGTTTTTTTGCCAGCAATATTTTTATCTCTAAAATTTACTGATTTTTCAAATACTTTTAGATTTTTCCAGTAACTTAAAACTTCTAATTCTATGTTATTAAAATTAGGGGATGATGATAAACTTTTATATTCCGTAAACATGATTTTTAGCACTATAAAATTAAATTATTAGCCATATTTTTAAGGCTAATTGGCTTAATTGTCAATATATAGCCTAAGTTAGAGATAAATAAAGCTACTGTATTCATTAATTACTTGAAGTTTTTGAAATTTATATTTATACATGCATATACCCTGATATAACAAAAGGAATAATATGTTAATTCAATTGATTCACTGTGAATCCTTTACGCACTTAAATAGCGAAAATATACAAAAACTTGCTATACAACATGATGAAATGTATCAAGGGTTTAACCTTCACACAAAAATTTTATTTAATGATTCTATTGAACTAATACCAGAATATGTCAAATTTTTAAAATCATTACCTGTAACATATCCTGATTTTCAAAAAATACAGTTATTTTTATATGCATACAACTCAAATACTACAAAAGTTCAAGAAAATTTACAGTACTTACTATCCCAAAATACATTTACTTCACAAGAATTTCAAATTTTAGAAAAATATGATGGCGTTATTAATAAATCCTGTCCAATAACGTATATAAGATCACAACTTGCTTTTCTAAAACTTATTAATAAAAAAGAATATATTACATTTTATGACGGCTTAAGACTGGTAAATATGATAAAGTCTGGAGTTGAATTTACATATGAAAATATTTTTGCAATGCTTAATTTAATAAAACATAGTTACGAAGATTATTTAAAAAATATTCAGAATTCTCCAAGCTATTTTTCATGTAATTCATATTATAATCATTCAATGGAAGAAATATAATTTTTACAAAGAACTTATAATATGTCGGTAAACTTAAGTGAATATTTGACGAATCTACAAATCAGAATGCAGCAGGAAATCATAAATCTTAGCTTGATTTCTGAAGAAAATAATTCATGGCGTGGATTTTCAGAAGCACAACCTCATGAAAATCCTTCACTAAAACTAAACTAGTTTCGCTAACAATTGCTCGATAGAGTCTAAACTTACATTTTGTGTATCACCACCACGTTTTTTAAACTCAACTGCATTGTTTTCTATAGATTTATTACCAATAACTATTTGATAAGGTATTCCTATTAAATCTGCCGTCGCAAGTTTATTACCAGCACTTAAATCACGGTCGTCTATTATAACTTCAATGCCTTTATCTTTCGCGGCATTATAAATTCTTTCCGCAGCTTCCATTACGCCGCCTTCAACTTTCAAAGGCGTTACAATAAGTTTAAACGGAGCAATAGCTTCAGGCCAGATAATACCCTTTTCATCATTAGACGCTTCAATTACTGCTGCAACAACCCTAGATACACCAATGCCATAACATCCCATATAAGGATGAATAAAGTCGCTAAACTTGCCCTGTATTTTAGCATTAAGTACATTTGAATATTTTTGACCTAAATAAAATACATGTCCAACTTCAATACCACGTTTTTCTACAACATTTGCTGGCGCTAGGTTTGCATCATGCTTTTCGTCGGTTGCGGCATAAAAATCCTGATAGTTTGAAAGCGTAATATTATCAAGTTCTAATATTTTTGGATCATAGAAAACGCCACTTTCACCGCTTTCAGCTAAAATGTGGAACTCATGGCTTAAACTTCCACCAATAGCGCCTGTATCCGCTTTTAAAGGAATTGCAGTAACGCCAATACGCCTGAAAATTTGGAAATATGCATTAAATATTTTTTCATATGTTTTAGATGCCGATTCTTCATCTAAATCAAATGAATATGCATCTTTCATCATAAATTCACGGCCGCGCATTAAACCAAAACGTGGGCGAATCTCATCACGGAATTTTGTTTGAATTTGATAAAGAGTAAGCGGTAATTCCTTGTATGACTTTACATTAGTTCTAAATATATCAGTTACTACTTCTTCATGCGTAGGACCATATAACATATCATTGTCATGTCTGTCTTTTATACGTAGCATTTCTTTGCCATATGCGTCATATCTTTCAGATTCCATCCAAAGTGACGCTGGCTGTATTGAAGGCATTAGTATTTCTAAAGCGCCAGTTTTATCCATTTCTTCACGTATAATGTTTTCAACCTTTTTAAGAACCCTAAGTCCAAGCGGAAGCCAGTTATAAATTCCTGAACAAAGTTGCCTGATCATACCACTACGTAGCATAAGCTGATGTGATATAACCTGCGCGTCACTTGGTGTTTCTTTAATTAATGGTGCAAAATACTTAGATAAATACATAATAAGCCAATAGTTAATATATTAATTAATAGAATTATTTTTGAAATTTTTTATAAATTTGGATTGAAACTTCTATAAAGTCAAGATTTTATACTTGAGGACATTTAAATATATATTGAAATAAGCGGTTATGGGAAGCCTATCAAGTACTTATACTTAAATATAAAAGAATACTAAATGCTACCCTGATTGACTGATTTTTATTATCCAAAAAAACTTTTTTTACTGAATTAAACCATCTCAGTTAAAGCTTCAACAACAAGCATTTTTTCTTTATATTCAGGATGATGCTCATGAGTATTTTCTAAATCTTTCTTTTTTTCATCAAGCATTTCTCTAGATATATTAGTTTTATCAAATATCTCTTCAACAACTAAAGTTGCAATACTATCTGATATTTTTGCAAAGCCTGATGTAATAAAATACTGATTAACTTGTTTATCTTGCTGTACAGATACGATTCCTGGATAAAGCAGGGTAATCATGTTTTCATGCCCAGCCATAACCCCCATTTCACCTTCTTTAGTTTTAAAGGATACCACAGCAGTATCCTCAAAACTCATTACTTTTTCAGGTGTTAGTATTTCTACTTTCACTTACGCTACCTCTAAAGATAGTTTTAATGCTTTTTGTTTAGCTTCTTCAATATTGCCAACCATATAGAATGCAGCCTCTGGAAGGTCATCGAATTCACCTTCAACTAAGCCTTTAAAGCCTTTAATAGTATCTTCAAGCGCAACTAACTTACCAGGAGAACCTGTAAATACTTCAGCCACGTGGAACGGCTGAGAAAGGAACCTTTGTATTTTACGAGCCCTTGCTACAATTAATTTATCTTCTTCTGAAAGCTCATCCATACCAAGAATTGCAATGATATCCTGAAGCGATTTATATGTTTGAAGCACTCTTTGTACTTCACGCGCCACATTATAATGCTCTTCACCAATCACCGCTGGATCAAGCATTTGTGATGTACTGTCAAGGGGATCTACCGCAGGATAAATACCAAGCTCTGCAATCTGACGGCTAAGTACTGTTGTAGCATCTAAGTGGGCAAATGATGCGGCAGGCGCAGGATCTGTTAAATCATCGGCAGGTACGTAAATCGCCTGTACAGATGTAATAGAACCTTTCTTAGTTGATGTAATACGCTCTTGCATCGCGCCCATATCTGTAGCAAGTGTAGGCTGATAACCTACAGCAGAAGGAATACGACCTAATAACGCCGATACTTCTGAACCAGCCTGCGTAAACCTAAACACGTTATCTACGAAGAATAATACGTCCTGACCTTCATGGTCACGGAAATTTTCAGCAATTGTAAGACCAGTAAGCGCAACCCTTGCACGCGCCCCAGGAGGCTCATTCATCTGACCGTATACAAGAGCTACTTTTGACTTAGACTGATCTTTGAGGTTAATAACACCTGATTCAATCATTTCGTGATAAAGATCGTTACCCTCACGAGTACGCTCACCAACACCTGCAAATACAGAATATCCACCATGTGCTTTAGCAATATTATTAATAAGTTCCATAATAAGTACGGTCTTACCCACGCCCGCACCACCAAATAAACCTACTTTACCACCTTTGGCATATGGTGCTAATAAATCGATAACTTTGATACCTGTGACTAAAATCTCTTTTTTTGTTGATTGATCCACAAACTTTGGAGCATCTGCGTGAATACCAGCTAATGTTTCAACGTTAAGATCACCCATATCATCAATCGGCTCACCAATTACGTTAATGATCCTGCCAAGAGTAGCTTTACCAACGGGAACTCTGATTTGATCACCAGTATCAGTTACGTCCATGCCACGTCTTAAACCTTCTGTTGCGTCCATGGCAATTGCTCTTACTGAGTTATCACCAATATGCTGAGCAACTTCAAGTACTAGTTTTTTACCATTATGATCACATTCAAGAGCGTTAAGTATCTGAGGTACTTCGCCACTTTCAAATTTCACGTCTACTACTGCCGCAATAATTTGTGTAATTTTACCTACGTTTTTTGACATAATTTTCTCCAATTTATATAGCTTCCGCGCCTGAAATAATTTCTATAAGTTCTTTAGTAATAAGCGCCTGACGAGTTCTGTTATACTCTAATGTTAAGTTAGAAATCATATCACCAGCATTACGAGTTGCATTGTCCATCGCTGTCATCCTTGATCCCTGCTCGCTTGTTGAGTTCTCTAAAAGAACGTGGAATATCTTTGACGCCAGGGCTTTAATAAGTAATTTTTCTAAAATAACTGTTTGATTTGGCTCATATTCAAATGTTGTTTTGTCCTGAGTATCTGTATCCTGTTTAATATCAAAAGGCAGTATCTGGACATTTTTAACTACCTGAGATATTGCAGACTTAAACTCATTGTAAAATATTACAACTTTGTCGTAATTTCCATTCATATAAAGGTCTGTAATCTTTTCTACTATGGCATGCGCTGCTGTATAAGTAATAGGCTTTTTAGTAATACCTTCTTCATGATGGATTACATATTGATTATGTGTTGCCTTAAGCAGTGTACAGGCTTTACTACCAACTAAAACCAGTTCAAATTTTTTACCAACCGCTGTTAGCTCCTGCATATACTTTTTTGCAGATCTTGTAATAGAACTGTTAAAGGCACCACAAAGACCACGGTCAGATGAAGTGATAATAATTAAATATTTTTCATCCTTACCGGATCCTAGTAGCAATTTTTTTAGTTCAGGTGAAATTTCTTCAGAAAAATCACATGCTGCGACCACATTTTTAGTCATCTCATCCAGCGCCTGAAAATAAGGAAGACTTAACTCAAGCTTCTCACGCGCTCTTCTTAGCTTAGCAGCTGAAACCATTTTCATCGCTTTTGTAATTTTTTGCGTTGATTTCACACTTTTAATGCGGTTTTTAAGGACTTTTAAATTTGCCATAATAAATATCTACTATTTGTAATTTGTAACAAAATCCTCAAGAATCTTTTTGATTTGAGCTTCTGAACTGTCAGAAATTTTCTGCTCTTCCCTAATTGTTTTTAGAAGATCAATATATTTAGTTCTTAAAGCTAAAAGCAAATCTTTCTCAAAAGCCTGTACTTTATCTTTTGGCATTTTATCAAGGTAACCTTTAACACCCGAATAAATTACAATTACCTGCTCTTCAAATGCAAGTGGCGCAAACTGTGGCTGTTTTAAAAGCTCTGTAAGCCTTTGACCACGTGCTAATAATTTTTGCGTAGATACGTCAAGGTCTGATCCAAACTGAGCAAATGCTTCCATTTCACGGTACTGAGCAAGTTCAAGCTTAATAGAACCAGCAACCTGTTTCATAGCTTTAGTTTGAGCTGCAGAACCAACACGACTTACAGATAAACCAACGTTTACAGCAGGTCTAATACCTTTAAAGAATAAGTCTGTTTCTAAGAAAATTTGACCATCTGTAATAGAAATTACGTTTGTTGGAATATAAGCAGATACGTCACCAGCCTGCGTTTCAATAATAGGCAGTGCAGTAAGTGAACCTGCGCCCATATCATCAGACATTTTAGCAGCACGCTCAAGTAAACGTGAGTGTAAATAGAATACGTCCCCTGGGTAAGCTTCACGCCCTGGCGGTCTTCTAAGAAGTAATGACATTTGACGATAAGCAACAGCATGCTTACTTAAATCATCATATACGATTAATGCGTGCATTCCATTATCACGGAAAAATTCACCCATTGCGCAACCTGTATAAGGCGCTAAAAACTGAAGCGGCGCAGGATCAGAAGCGGTAGCAGCTACAACTATTGTATATTCCATCGCACCTTTTTCTTCTAGTGTTTTAACTACCTGAGCAACAGTTGATCTTTTTTGACCAATCGCGACATATATACAGTATAATTTTTTGCTTTCATCGCCTGATTTATTTACTTCTTTTTGATTAAGAATAGTATCGATTGCGAGTGTTGTTTTACCTGTTTGACGGTCACCAATAATTAATTCCCTTTGACCACGCCCAATTGGGATCAGAGTGTCAATTGCTTTAATACCAGTTTGCATAGGCTCATGAACTGATTTTCTTTGTGTAATACCTGGCGCTTTAAGCTCTACTCTTCTTTTTATCGAAGCATTAAGAGGTCCTTTACCATCAATAGGATTACCTAGCGCGTCAACAACTCTTCCAAGTAATTCTTTACCAACCGGAACCTGAACGATTTCTTTAGTTCTTACTACTCTTTCACCTTCACGGATGTTTCTGTCGTGACCGAATACTACAGCACCAACACTATCTTCTTCAAGGTTTAAAGCCATGCCTTTAATACCCGATTCAAAATCAAGCATTTCACCTGCTTCAGCACCGTTTAGTCCGTATATTCTGGCAATACCGTCACCTATTGATAATACGTGACCAACTTCTTTCTCCTGAACAGCTGAATCAAAGTCTTTAATATGTTCTTTAATGATCTTTGAAATCTCTGAAGCTTTTACGTCCATTTACTACCCGCCTACTTTATTTGTTCAATTTTCGAAAATACAGAATGCCTAAAAGCATTAATTTTGCCTAGGATTGTTGCATCATATTCTTTATTATCAACTATAATCTTAATGCCGCCCAAAACCTTTTCATCAACTTCATATGTTACATGTAGTTCAAAACCAAGGCTCTTACTTAACTTACTCTCAAGTTCTGACTTTGTTTTACTATCTAGTTCATATGAACTGAGTATGGTCATCTCTTTAATTTTAAGTTTTTGATTAATTATAGAAATTGCCTGAATAATTATTTTTTCAGCTAAAACTAATCTTGAATTTTGAGCGAGCAATTTTAAAAAATTTATTATTTCTATCCTGAAAGCTTTGGCAGCATTAATACTGGCAATAAACTTTTTTTGTAAAGCCCTGTCAAAATGGCAAGCTCTTATATCAGCTTTCATTTCACATAAAACTTTGGTTAAAACCTGAAGTTCGTCTTTAAATTTGGAGAGATTTCCGCCTTCAATGACTTCTACTAAAGATTTTGCATATAAATTAATCAACGAATTAGACATACAACGTACAAAATGATATTCTTGCAAATGTACAGGAAACTAACACATAGTTTTTTATAACGCAAGAGTCTAATTTAATTATTGATTATTTTTTATGCATGTCATTGGGATTACTGGTTGCATTGGCTCCGGTAAAAGTTTTGTTTCTAATATTTTATCACGTATGATCAATGCTTATGTTATAAATGCAGATCAGTTTGCTAAAACTCTTCTAGATGTAAATGATTTAGCAGAAATATTTCCCGATTGTCTAAATTCAAACGGAGTTGATACAAAAAAAATTGCTGAAAAAGTTTTTAAAAATCGTACTGATTTAGATAAACTTGAATCATATATTTTTCCTAAATTTAGAAAAGAAATTGTCAAAGAAATTGCAAGGATTCGCATGACCAAGAAATATAATTATTTAATTTTAGAAGCGCCAACTTTGTTTGAATCTAAAAGTGAAAATATTTGCGATTTCATAATAACTGTAACAGCACCCAGAAAAATATGCATTTCCAGAGCCTTGGCAAGAAACCATTTTACAGAAGACCAGGTAAGGTTTATATTGAAACGGCAAACTTCTAACGCATATAAATTAGCTAAATCGGATTATAGTTTAGTATCTGATTTTGGTGAAAGTTTTGTAGTGCGTAAATTAAATAAAATCATTGGAGATATCAATGCAAGATGTAAAAATATGTCTTGATACTGAAACCACAGGTCTTGACCCATATAAAGGTCATAGAGTTGTAGAAATCGGTGCTGTAGAACTGATAAATGGCTCAAAAACTGGCAGATTTTTTCATGCTTACATTAACCCTGAACGTGATGTACCAGAAGAAGCATATAAAGTACATGGAATAAGCACAGAATTTCTTAAAGATAAGCCACTTATGAGAGATGTTTATCATAAATTTCATGAGTTTATAGGTAGTCATGACTTAGTAATTCACAATGCCGCGTTTGATTTAAAATTCCTGGATTTTGAAGCATCTTTAGTTGGATTTCCAAAAATAACCAATCATGTAATCGACACTTTAAAAATATGTCGCTCTAAATTTCCAGGCTCCCCTGCGAACTTAGATGCCTTATGCCGTAGATTTAAGATTGATTTATCTAAACGCGATAAACACGGAGCATTACTGGATTCTGAGCTTTTAGCAGACGTATATATTAACCTAACAGGCGGGTTTCAGCGTACTTTTGCAATTCAAAGCGAACAAATTACTGTTATTAAAAAAGAGCGAATAAAAATTTTTAGAGAAGCAAGAGAATTTCCTCCCTCAGCTGAAGAAATACAGCTTCATGAACAATTTCTCGAGATAATTAATAAATAATTTTTCTCACAAATCTTATTAACTTTTAGTAGTAAATTATGTTATTGACATAGTTACTTTTAGTTGTTAGCTTTCAGAATATCATGCTATATTAACTTTTTGTTATATATAGTTCATGTCTAATTAATTTAGTTTTACTTATATTATTTAAGGAGAAAACGCTATGACAGAAGTAGTAGTGATTGTTGAAGAAGAAACAAAAGAAGAAACATTAACAATTGGTCTTCCAACTGATGAAGATACAAACGAAGTTAAAGAATTATCAGAAGCAGCTGAAGAAAAAACCGAAGAAACTGCTGAAGTAACATTAGGTGATGTTTTTGAAGAAATCAAAGCTGAAGAAACTGCTCAAACAGCTGAATTAGACTACCTTGCTTAATATAAGCTTTAATGTCTTTAAGGTCATACTACATTTTCTGGTATGACCTTTTTTTATTTTTATAACCAAAGATTGACTATTTCATAAAATTATCTTAATGTGATGCAAATTTTTTACACATAGGTAACCATGAGTTTTACTAAATCAAATCACCGAAAATTATCTGCCTACTTAGGTGTTATGGTTGAACACTATGATACCGCTTTATATGGGTTTATGACCCCAGTACTTAAAAATCTATTTTTTCCAAACTTAGATGATATGACTGCCTTAATATTTATGATTTCAGGATATGGGGTAAGCTTGCTATGTAAACCATTCGGAGCATTATTTTTCGGGTATTTAGGTGATAAATTCGGGCGTAAAAGAGCATTACTTATATCGGTTTTAGGAATGGCAATGGTTACTATTTCTATGGGAATATTACCCACATATGAAACTTTGGGAATATTCGCCCCTATTTTACTAATTTTATGCAGAGCTATGCAGGCATTTTTTGTTGCTGGTGAATATAATGGCGGAGCTATTTATATCATTGAGCATGACGCAAATAAAGCAAAAGGTTTAGCAAGCGGGATTTATTGCGCATTTACTGCAGTAGGCTTTTTATTAGCATCTTTTGCAACTAATGTTATCATTCATTACGGCAATGAATACTGGAGAATTCCATACTACATTGCATCAATAACTGTGATTGTTTGCATATACTTTCGTATGTATGCCCAGGAAACGCCTGAATTTCAAAAATCAGATGACGAATCATTTCATGAAAAGCATTACAATATTGAAGATATGCCAAGGCTATTTTTAATAGTAGCCCTTACTTCTTTTGTGAGCGCTTTGTACATGATTCCAACAGTTATGGTAAACTCATTTATTACTGTTGTAACCACTATGGATATTAAAGATGTAATGAAGGTTAACACAGTATCTTTAATATACTATACAGCGTTTTTACCATTTGCAGGTATGCTTACCGATAAACTTGGCGCAAGGAATTTAATGGTAGTATCTTTAATTGGTTCAATTGTAATGGTCTTCCCTGCATTTGCTATTTTAGGAATGGATAGCATTATCGGACTGCTCATCTTTAAATGTCTTATGATATCACTTTGCGCAATATTTATTGTACCGTTTCACCCATATTCTGTTGAACAGTTTTCGGTACGTCAGCGCTATACCAATATATCATTTGCTTATTCTATAGGTAGTCAGGTTGGTGCTTATGCCCCTACTTTGAGCCTTTCCATTTACAATAAAACAGGAATGATTTATACTCATGGAATATTAATTATGGTACTTGCCATAATAGCACTTTATATGATGAAATCTTATGAAAGAACAAACGCAAGAATCAAAGCAACCTAAAGAATCAGAAAACAAACCCGAAGAATTCGGAGGGCCAAGTGGCTTAGAGCCAACACGTTATGGTGACTGGGAACGCAAAGGCAGAGTTAGTGATTTTTAATTAGGGGGATTTATGTCAAAGAGCTTACTGAAATTAGTTTATACATATCATTTCAGATGTGGTTACAGACTTTATAACCCTCAAATGAATGATCAGGAAAATATAATATTATACGGTAACAGCCAGAATCCTAACGGTATGGGTGGTAATTTTACCTTGAAACTTACTTTATTCGGCACAATAGATCCCGTTTCAGGTATGATTGTAAAGCCAGCAAAAATTAATGATGCGGTAAATGAACATGTTTTATCGAAGATCAATTATAAGTTTTTGAATAAAGATGTTGCTGAATTTGAGCATATACCCCCTACAATAGAAAATATGGCAGTGGTCATCTGGGACTGGATTACAAAGAAAATTAATAGCAAAAATTTGTTATCAATTACTATAACTTCTCAGGAAGGCGTAGAAGTTGAGTATACAGGTCAAAAACAAGAGCAGGAAAATGTTTTCGATTTCATTATCTGAAGTTTTAATAGTACTTATTGTTATGGTTATGGTCTATAAAAAAGAAGACTACAGCCAGATTATGAAAACTATTAAATCTATCAAAAAACAAATCGCAAGTTTTAGAAAATCAGCATTCGATTTTATTGATGAGGTTACAGGTGAAAATGATTTTGTAACCAAGATTAAAGGTGATGACGGTAAAGAATATATAGCGTATAATCTTGATTTAATTAAACCAGATATAAAAGAAAATGAACCAGAAAAACCTCAAAATATCGCAGCACATAGCGGAGATAAAATCTAGATTAATCAAAGTCGTAATTTGTATTTTAATAACCTTTGGAATATCTTATTATTTCTCTGAAAATATACTTATGTTCTTAGTGGAACCACTCAAAAAAATAAGTGGCGATCATATTAAAATTATATACACAGGGCTTGGTGAAGCATTTTTTACATATATTACTATATCTTTGTACAATGCTATATTCATATCTATGCCGTTTATTTTATATCAAATTTACGCATTTTTAGCACCTGGGCTTTATAAAAAAGAAAAACGTTTTATAAGACCTTTATTTGTTTCTGCACTTTTCTTATTTATCACTGGCGTTGTTTTCGCTTACTATCTTGTCTTTCCGCTCGCGTGGGAGTTTTTTGCCGGCTTTCAGTTTAGCTCAAAAATTGGTCTATCTCTAGCATTAGAAACTCGGGTTAGTGAATATGCGGAAATAGCTGTAAAAATCATGATGGCATTTGGTACAGCTTTTGAACTACCCATACTATTAGTAATTTTAGTAATGCTAGATTTAGTATCTGTGAAAAGCCTGAAGTCTAAAAGACGCCATGCTATTGTAATAATGTTTGTAGTTGCTGCAATAGTAACCCCACCAGATATTATAAGCCAGATTTGTCTTGCCCTGCCCCTTATAATATTATATGAATTATCGATATTAATTGCTCAAAAAATAACTAAAGTCAGACAAAATCATGCATGATATAAATTTTATTAGAGAAAATCCTGATTTATTTAACCAGGGGATGAAAAAACGCGGTCTCGAAATTACAGCCGAATATATTTTACAGTTAGACGAAAAGAATAGAAACGCGATCACAGAACTGCAAAACATGCAGCAAAAACGCAATATCTTAGCGAAAGAAATTGGTAATTTCAAAGATAAAGGATCTCCTGAATTTAAACAAATGCTAGCAGAAGCCAGCAAACTTAAAGAAGATATTGCTAGCTTTGAAGCTGCTCAAGAAAATAATGAGCTTACTAAGATTTTATGCGAAATTCCAAATTTGCCAGATGAAACAGTACCAGTTGGCAAAGATGAAAATGATCACGTTTCAATTAAGCACTATTTAGAACCTAATATATTGCCATTTGAAGCTAAAAACCACTGGGAGCTTGGTGAAAACCTAAAGCAAATGGATTTTGAAACAGCTGTAAAAATATCAGGAAGCAGATTTGTTTTGCTTAAAAAAGACTTAGCCCGCATGGAAAGAGCATTGCAAAACTTTATGCTAGACAGTCACGTAAACGACTGGGAATATACTGAAATTGTTCCGCCATATTTGGTTAAAGATCAGGCTATGTTTGGCGTAGGTCAGCTTCCAAAATTCGCTGAAGAATCTTTCCAGACTACAAATGGTTATAGACTTATCCCAACATCAGAAGTATCACTAACTAATATTGTAGCTGATGCTATTTTAAATGAGAAAGAGCTTCCGCTAAGGTTTACTGCGTACAGCCCATGCTTTAGATCAGAAGCTGGTAGCGCAGGTAAAGATACGCGCGGTATGATTAGGCAGCATCAGTTTACCAAAGTTGAACTTGTAAGTATTACAACGCCAGAACATTCTAATACTGAGCATGAAAGAATGCTTGCTGCTGCAGAATCTATTCTACAAAAGCTTGAGCTTCCTTATAGGGTAATGCTACTTTGTAGCGGTGATATGGGCTTTTCTGCACAGAAAACTTATGACATTGAAGTATGGCTACCAGGGCAAAATACTTACCGTGAAATTTCAAGCTGCTCAAATTGTGGTGACTTTCAGGGTAGACGTATGAAAGCAAGATTTAAACGCGATGGCGAAAATTTCCCTGTTCATACTCTTAACGGATCAGGACTTGCTGTTGGCCGTACAATGGTTGCAATTTTAGAAAACTATCAGCAAGAAGACGGGAGCATAATAATTCCTGAGAAATTAGTACCTTATATGGGTGGTGTAAAAAAAATTGAGGCTTTATAATGAAACTAGGAATTTATGAGCATTATTCAGGTAAGAAGTACAGAGTTTTAGGGTTAGCACGTCATACAGAAACTTTAGAGGAAATGGTTGTGTATCATAGTCTTTATGGGGATTATGGCATATGGGTAAGACCAAAAGCCATGTTTGAAGAGACAGTTGAAATAAATAACCAAGTTCAGTCCAGGTTTACATTCTTAAGCGAAGTGTTTAATTGCGCACCTGAATTTTCATAAAAAAAGGGTCAAAATGACCCTTTTTTTATTCAAACATTATACTACCGGAACAATTAAAGCTCTATCAATTTTTTCTACAACTTCCTTCCAGCTAACTTGCGGGACAACCTGAGGAGCAGCAACTTGCGGAGCGGCATTTGGAACTAAGCCTTTTTCTTCAATTGTGCAACATGAAATATTATTATCTGCACTATATTTACTAGTTCTCAAATTCCATTCTTTAGTCGCAAAATCAGCAAAATCATTATAGCTTTCGTCGTGCTGAACTGAAATAATTGCCGCCTTATGATCTTTCACATATTTCTTAAGTCTAATTTGCACCAGATTTCTATTTGGCGTCAGTCTTGACATTAAGAAATCTTTCACTTCCTGAGTTTGTTTATCAGGATGCATATTCCAAATTTCTTTCACTATTTTCTTTAAATTTGGCTTTTCTTTTAAAGTCTTCTCATGTTCCGGGTTATATGGAACTTCAAATAATGTACAAAAACCTCTATATAAATTTTCTGCACTTAAATCAGGATCCATCTTACCAAGGTGAGTAAGTGACTCATCAAGGAAAATAACTTTTTCTCTTTGCATTATCATTCTGGCAATCAGCATTCTTACAGACTCACCACCTGAATAATTTGTAGATATATCACCTTTTAAAGGATCTGTATTATTAGAACCAATTTTTTGTACAAAATAATGCTTAGAACTTAAACCAAGCCATACCATTTCTTTTCTCAAGTTTTCGATTAAAACTTCATCAATAGGTTTATTTGGATCAGTTGCCTGATGACTAGCAATTGCGGTATCTTTCATACCAACTTTAATAAAGTCAAGCATACTAATACCATTTAGCATTTTATAGCCTTTTTGCGGTACTATTGCGAAAGCCTCAGGAACATCAGGGTGCATTTTGATATGACCATTAAATATATTCCACATAGTTGTAGTAAGTAATAGTGTTGTTTTACCACCACCTGTCTGACCTTTAAATATAATGATATCACCTTCTTTTACTTCAATTTTATTTTTAAGCTCCATAAGAGGTGTTGCTTTTGAATGGAAAGTATCTTTACCTGGTGGATTAAAAGAACCCAAAACGGATGAAACCAAAGGACCAAAACCTTCAAGAAACTGATCCATAATACTTATACCTGTTAGATTTTTAGGAAGTCCCACTTTAAATCCTTCATTGAACCTAATTAAAGTTCCATTACTTGCCTTAACTTCTGCATCACTCATAACCTCTGCCTTACCTTTGTAAGCAGCTTGATATGCCTCCGTTCTGTGTGACTCAAGTTCTAAAAATATACTTGCAAGCTTTAAACCTTCTCCATCTTCAGCAAGTTCCTTAGCATGACTGTTACCACGCTCTGAAAGGATCTGACCATCCTGACGGTTTTGAACCATGTAAATATCTACAATAAATCTTGCAAGCTCGGTAATGGCATCAGTAATGCCGTATGCTATACCAAAAATACCAGTAATAATTGTAGAAATGCTAGATATCATATCAGCTGTTTTTCTAAGCGTTTTCTTAACAAAGTTTGTAAATGCCAGCTTATTATCAATCGCTTTTAATTTTTTTGAATCATTTTCAATTTTAAGACTATTAAGTTCAGTCTGTTTTAATTGTTTAGCTTCTGGCGCATTTACTGTATCTTTAGCAACGTTAGAAGCCGCAGTTCTTCTTTCTGAATAAAGCCCCATAAGCTCCCAAACATAAAGCCCCTGAATCCTTGCAACTAATGTAAGACCGAAGTTCACGACCTTACTAACATATGCAATGTTACCAATTAATTTATTTAAATCTTTAGTAATAGTCTTTTTATTTTTGAATGCATTTGGCGCACTTTTAGCATCGATTTGCTCTAACATTACATTTGTAATTGATTTTAGATTTTTAACTTCAAATACTTTAGTAATGTTAGGAATTTCTTTTTTACAAACTGCTATGAAATCTGATTTATTTTCTAATAAATATATAATGTTATTTTTAAAATCACCTTCAGGTAATTTATTTAATTCCTGAAATAAATTTATACCCTGAGCTTCTGCTACATCTGGCTTTATAACAGCCAGTAGAACTGATCCTAATAAGCTCATTGAATCTGAGTCTTCTAAAGCCTCATCTTTAACCATATTCAACTTACTCAAATAATTTGCAGCTAAAGAATCGATTTTTAAAACATTATAAAGATTAACTACTGCAGTATTACCAATTATAGCATTTATTATAGCAGCTTTTTTCTTAGGATCATTTATTAGTACTTTTAATTCTTGACTTACCACAGCTTTATCTGAAGCTAGAATACTCGAATTTTTCATTAGAATATTAACCGCGCCACTGATAATTCCATCTCTATTTTTCTCATGGATTGCTTGAAACAGAGCAGCTGAGTCCTGATCAGCCAAATTAGACATTGCTTTAGCTTGAGTGATAAAGTTTATTCCTCTACGAAAGCCTGGAACTAACGTTATTGCGCTAAAAAATGATTTCATTAAATTCACAAAATCTCTTAGCCTGAACATCGCTAAATATCCAGCCAATATGCTACCTGCCGTAATTACTGCTGGTATTACCTTACTTACTAAGTTTAAGCCATGAATTGCGATACTTGTATGTGGATTCGCTCTAAGAGAATATAAAGTAAATAAACCGCTTGAAGTTAATAGAAGTAAATTAAATACTGCTTCAACAGTTGTAAAGTTTGATGTAAATCCTTTTGCTAAAGAGTCTTTGATCATATCTCTATTAATTACCTTACCTGTTACTGTTTGGTAATTTAAGAATGACTCTTGTTCTAAACGCTTAACTTTTTTATCATAGAATCTATCTACATACTTTTCTCTAAAATTTTCAACAATTGATTTACTTGTAGCATCAAATACTCTGCTTAATACTAAGCTGCTTATAGAAAACAAACCTGGCATAGTAAGTATTGATCCTGAGGTAATTGCAATATTTAAAAACCTAGCAAAGTAAATAGGAGCCATCATCTGCGTTGCATATCTGGCTACTTCTGATAGCACAAGCGCGCTTGATTGTAGCTTATTTTCGCGCATTGTGGAAAATACATCTAAAGTACCATTGTATCTAAAGTTAAATTTTAAATAAGATTTAAAAGCTCTAAATCCATCAATCAACCAGTTTGCGTTTGACATTGCGTAACTTAGATCAACATAATCTATAATTTTCATTACATCAAAATAGTGATAAGCATGATCAAAATAACTAAAAATCTCCGAAGGTTTTAGTTTAAGAGTCTGATTACCATTTTTTCTTTTTTCGCTTTCTAAATGAGCAATAACTTCTTTATAATCCTTAAATTTTTGCACCATGGTTTACCACACAAATTAATAATAATATTTAAAAATTTAGCCAATTATAAACTATTTATTAATAAATGTCAATATGTTTGTAATAATATTTGAAGGATTTGAGATATGAATTATAAGCAAAATCTTATACTTTATGTACTTAAAGAAACTAATTTTTTTAAATCTTTTTAATCGCCTTAAACAGCGATTAATACCAAATTTGATAAGATTTTTGGGAAGATCCTGATTTTTAAGCAAAAAATCAAGTAACGATAAATTTATATCATTTATTTCCCGTTTTTTATCAAAAGAAAATCTTTCAGATTTTGGGGCAAGATTATATGCTAAATACTTGTCAATAAACAGAAAATCCGTAAATCTACAGATACTTAATGTCAGCTGATAATCCTGAGTCCTTATATTTTCGTTACAAAATCCTGCTTTTTTAATAATATCGACCTTTGCGAGTGACCTGGTAGCACCAACAACACTTAAAGACTGTAAGGTTTCTTTAATGGGTTTTGAATATCTCTTAGTTTTGAAATCTGTAATACAATAATCTTCAATTTCATTATAGTTTTCGGCAATTTTACCAAAAACCACATCTACCTTATTTTTTTCAAGATATTCAATCATTAGGCTTGTAGCGTATGGTAAAAGCACGTCATCAGCATCTACAAAACACACAAAATCACCACTCAAAACCCTTAGCGCAGCATTTAAAGCAGCGCTAGGTCCTTTATTTGCCTGAGAAATAACATTTATAGGAATTGGTGAATATCTTTTAAAATCTAATACTTTTTGATAGGAATCATCGGTAGAACCATCATCTATTACAATTATTTCTTTAATGAAATTATTTGTATCCTGATTACAAATAGATTCTAAAACTCTGATTATATAGTCAGATTTATTATAAAGTGTTGAAATATATGTAATTTTGTGAACCATAAAAGTATAAAAAAAAGTGGCTTAGAAAATATTCTAAACCACTTAAAAATTTTTTTAATTTATAAATTAACCCTGACGTACTTTAAAACGAGGATTCTTTTTATTAATTACATAAACTCTGCCTTTTCTTCTTACGATTCTGCAGTTTTTATCTCTTTTTTTCAATGTTTTGAGTGAGTTAACAATCTTCATGATACTTGCCACCTAAAAAAATTTCGATACTTAAAAAGCTTATAATCAAATACGCTTAAGTTGTCAAGAAGTTACTGTGTTTTTCTTGATAATTTAATGAGACGAAAATTGCTCTACTTTCTTTTTGATAGTATCGGCATCTAAAACTTCCGAAAATATGTATATTTTACCTTTTTTATCATATAGGGCATTAAAAGGTATACCTTTTCTACCATTTTTATGTAAATAATCTTCAATATCAGTACTTTGGATATTATAATTGCCTCTAAACAGCTTTACATTATGAGTCGCAAAAATATCTCTTATTTCTTCTGTATCTAACACCCTTACCTTGTTAAACTGGCATGTTAAACACCATTTAGCAGTAATATCAACAAATACTAAATTATGATCTTCTAACTCTTCTTTTAATTTTTCCTGAGTAAACTTCATCCAATTATTTTCTTTATTTTCAATAATATCAAGTTGATACAATAAAACTATAAATAACCAAAGTGACGTTATTATTAGTGCTGTGCCTAAAATTTTGTTTATTATTTTTGAATACATACCCAAATTTTGCATAAATAACAGAAGTTTAGGTTTAATAAGCATAATAAAATATGGAAATGCAAATCCAACAAATATAAATAAATATATTAGTATATTTTCAAAATATCCGAGAGAGATTGTATAGCCAAGAACACTTCCTAAAAATGGTGCTGTACAGGGCGTTGCAAGTAAACAAGCAAGAACACCCATTAAGTAATGCTCAGCAAATTCATATTTAGTTTTTATCTCGATGATTTTTTGAGGAAGTTTAATAATACCAAAGAATGAAAGACCAAATACCAATGTTATAAGCATTAGAAATATAACATAATACTTGTTTTGAAATTGTATACCCCATCCAAGTTCATTACCCAAAGCCTTAAATGACATACTAAGTCCTGCTATAATAATGAAAAAGCTAAAAATACCAGCTATTGTAGCTAATATATGCCTGCGTGATATATTATTATATTTTACAATCCCCCAGATTTTTAAGAAAAGGACAGGTAAAACACATGGCATAATATTGAGTATTAACCCTCCTAAAAATGCCATTGCTATAATACTTAATGTTGGAACATAAACCTTATCTTCTAAAACTTCTATATTACCATTTAATGCAATAGTAATTACTTCATATTTCCCATCATTTTTTATTAAAGCCTCTTTGCCCTTTTGCATTTCAGGATTTAAAAGAAGATAAATCTTGCCACCTTCTTTTCTGGTTATCATACCAGGATCACTAAAGATAATATCATCATAGTCGCTAACTATTTGTAAGTTATTTTTAATGTTTAGCGTAATATTATAGTCTTTAACTTTGGGCAATTCAGCATAAGCGGGAATTTCAGCTTCTGTTAAGATTTCATCTAAATTTGCTACTTCGGCTTTTCCAGCAACACAAATTTTATTACAAGCAGTATATTGCAAAATCAGCGCCTGATCATTAGAATTTTCTGAAAAAATAGGCTTAATATAAAATTTACCTGTATAAGCGAACTCTTCAAATTTCATTGTAGATATTCTGTCAGGCGGAGATGATATAAAGCTGATCTCCTGATTTCCCTGATAAATTTGCATAGGTTCCCCGAAAGAACCAGGATTTTTATAATATACCTTCCAGCCTTTTGCTGGCTTAACTTCTATGATACTACTTTTGTTATACATTACTGCTGTAAGAACTTCTTCAGCTTTGGCAATATTAACAAGCATAAGTAAGCTTATAAATAAATAAAAAATACGCACTGTGTATATCCCTTTGAATTTTATAAATTTATTATAACATAATTTCTTTTTTAATCTATGTGGATTTTTATGTTAATTAAGATGTGGATAAGTTTGTATAGATTGTGGATAAATATATAATTCTTGTGGATAAATATTATAATAAAATTCTTATAACTTATTAGACAAATAATAAAAAAAGCGCCATAATCCAAAGAGTTATCTTAATTACGCTGGACTTAAATTTTATGCAAACTTTTGTTATTTATAATGATACACCTAAAACCATTGAAACTTATCAAAAGCTTACAAACCATATTAAAGCCAATACGAATTTAGACGATGCAAAGCCAGGTGACCTGATATTAGTATTAGGTGGCGATGGATTCATGTTAAGAACATTACACAACTATATGGGTTATGGATTTAAGTTCTACGGTATAAATACAGGAACAGTTGGTTTTTTACTTAATGAATATACTGACAATATTATAGAAAAAATTCAAACTGCTGAATTATCAACACTTCATCCATTAAAACTAAGGGCAAAAGATCAAAGTGGCATGATTCACGAAAAGGTTGCGATTAATGAAGTTTCATTATTTAGACAAACTAACCAGTCAGCTAAACTTGAAGTCCATATTAATCAAAAGCTTAAAATACCAGAAATTAGTGGTGACGGCGTTATTATAGCAACACCTGCTGGAAGCAGTGCTTATAATTTTTCTGCAGGAGGCCCCATCATGCCTATAGAATCAAATCTTATCGCTTTAACTGCAATCAACGCTTATTACCCTAAAAGATGGAAAAGCGCTTTACTACCAATTAATTCAGTAATAGATATAAGCGTGCTAGAAAACTCCAAAAGACCTGTAAACGTATCGGCTGACTTTTTTGAGATCCATAATGTTGTTAGCGTAAACATTCAGCAAGAACAACGTATAAGCATTGATTTATTATTTGATCACGATCACAATTTAGAAGACCGCTTAATTAATGAGCAGTTTAAAGTATAGATATAATCTATAGCCAGTAATTATGGTGCGATATAAAGTAATCATAAAAATCCAGCGATACTTCATTACTTAGCATCTCAATTTCCTCATGTGTGTGATTCTCGTAATCTAACTGCTCATACATTTTTTGCAAATCTGCTGTATACTGATACTTATTTACTATGTTGACGTAACCCATGTGATTTACTTCTTCCTGAATGCAGCTTAATGAGCTTTTCCATCCTGAGATTAATTTATTTAGATCAAATTTTCCGCCATATTTCTCATAATTGTTTTCTACAATAATATCATGTATTTGATGATTCATAATATAAAGACTGGAATAATAGTCTTTTAGCTGATTCTTTATATATTTATCAAAGATATCCTGATCAATTAGAATATCATTATAATAACAAAATGCTGGTATACTTATAACACTTGTATTATGAGCTTTGTTATTAGTATCAATCATTTCTAAAATACTTTTTGCTTCTTCGTGATTATAAAAGCCATATTTTTTAGCATTTTTAAAGATATAATAAAATCCACTATTGGGATATAATCTCATAAAGCTTGTGATTCCAAGTTCAAAATTACTGGCGGTAATCTTAACAAGACTTTCAACAAGTTTTATATAATGCTTACCTACAGCTTCGTCAGTATGGTAGTTGCTTACAAATTTTTCTAGATTGCTCTTAAGTGTTTGATAATTATTGATATTTGATATAAAGTAAGAAGGCTTAAAGTAACTAAGTGCTTCTGCAGCCTTCATATACGAACTTTCATTTTCCTGTTTTGTATGTTCAATGGCTGAAGATATTAAACTTGAATTAGTAGCAATGTATTTTTGATATATTTGCTGCAAAAAACGCATTTTTCCTTTTTTATCAATGGTTTATCCAACATTTATCATGTTATTAATGTAACGTCAACCTGCACTAATTAAATATTTTTCTATCGTTTTTATATTCCCTTAAATAAATATGTTGATTATTTTAACAAATTGTTTATATATATTAACCTTAAATTAACATTTACTTAACAAATAGATTTATGAGAATAAAAAATATTAAGAGAAATAGCTTTACTGAAAATTTAATTATAAGGGAAGTTGATAAATATCAGGCAATAGAACCATCTTCATTTAGCCATATTGAATTAAGACCTAGCAATCAAAAAGCTCTGGAAAATAAAGAGATAATTAAAAATGAAAAAAGTGATATCGGTCATATCAAAAAAACAAAAAATAAAGTGCATATAATCAGAAAGGAAATTGAATATTGCGATGATTATGTGAAAGAAGTTATGGTATCTGTATATTCAAGACTTTTTAAAAACTCAGGCGCATATTTTGCTCAGAATAAAATGATGTCCCGTAAGACACTAAAAAAAGGAAGAGTAAACTACGTTTTATCTAAGAGAATCAATAACTATGTTGATATCGGAACTATTATAGCGTCTACTTTCCAGCTTAAGCTAAACGAAATTCGCAGGTATGACTACAAATTTGAGCATTTGGAAACCCTGTTTAATCCTGGGCAAGTAATTTCTTACAAAAACAAGGAATATACCATTGATTTCGATTCATTAGCAATTGTTATGATGTTTATTATGGTTACTCAGGATATAGACGGTATCGGCTATGGCTTACTAAATATGGGTTTTGTTCCGTGTGATGAAACAATGACACTTAAAGCTGCAAAGATTGATTATGGATATGCCTTACCAATGGAATATGATTTTGACAATAAATTACTATATGAAACATCTGCTACTAATCTGATAATGCCATATTATAGTAATTACCTTAAATTGATGGGTTCGTGGGTATCAAAAACTGATAAAGGCAACCTAATATTTAATGAAAAAGGCAATTTCCCTCAAATGCTACATGTTGATTACAACGACAACGATTGCATTACGGGTGAAAGCATAAACCAAATAGTATATAGCGATCGTCACCTTAATTTACTAAAATTAATTAGTAACATTCCGAGTAAAAGCATTAGAAACGCTATTAGTTATTTTGAAGCTATAGAGCAGGATCATATCAATTTACTACATAGATCTATAAAAGAGCATTTTACAAATGAAAAAATAACTCATAAAGCTGAAATGATTGAAACTTTGGAAGTGTTTACTAAGTTATTTAGTCACAACGTTGCATGCTTAAAACATCATTTAAAATCAGTAGTATCTAACGATTCGGATCTTAGTATTAAAACTGAAGAACGTAGAAAAACGTTAGATTTAACAAATATGACAGTGAAAAAACTTTGCTATAGGTCTAAACATTGTAAAAACTCACCTGAAAAGTTCAATCATTTTGACAAAGCTAAAAGTAAAATTCTAAAAAAGTAAATATTTTAACTAATTTTCATGGATGGAAGTTTATTTTGTGTTAATATAATTAATACATAAATAGATTTTTATCCTTTAAATTAGGTATTATATGAGCAAATCATGTGGTCAAAGCCCATCAAATCCTAAATCTTCATCATCAAGATCTTCTAGTTATTCATGCTCCGAAGATGACTTTGATGACGACTCAAGTTCTGGGTCAATATATTCAAGCTCTTCTAATAGCCCTAATTCTTTAACAGAAACTAACCGTACAGAAGCTTATAATTTTGAGATTAAAGATTTAAATACCATATTTGGAAATATTAACCTTAACGAAGTTGAAAGCAGGCATATTTTTAGCAAGAACACCAATATAGGTAATATTGAAAAAAGAAAAGCTGAGGATGGAAGTATTATAATTCAGGGGTTTATCAAAGATAAAGCTTATCATGATTATTTAATCAGAGAATATATGGGATCGATTTTTACGAGGCTATTTAGCGGCTCTAAAGCTTATTTTGCTCAAGATAAGATTTTAATGTATAAAAATCATCATTTACTAGTTTCAAAAAAAATCATGAACTACGTCGAATTAAGCCATTTGATAAAATCACATAATAATGTACCACATAGATATTCAACGCTCCCAATGTATTTTATTACAGATTTTTTTAAACCAGATCTCAAAATATGGTACAAAGATAATTTTTATACCATAGATTTTGATTCTGTTGCTGTAGTAATGCTATACATATTGCTAACACATGATATTGACGGAATCGGTTATGCAATGCAAAATTTGGGATTTGTGATAGACCATAAAAACAATAAACTATATGCGGCTAAAATAGATTATGAATATGCGTTTCCTCTTAAATGCAATTCCTTAAATGACGAAATCTTTTTATATGATACGCCTGCTGATGAATTTGGTCATCCTTCTTATTTTCATTATTTAAAAGAAATACCTAACTGGATTATTTATAACGAAAAAGGCGAGCCAAGCTTTAATCCTCAGGCAAAATTTCCAACATTTATAAATACCTGCCCTCCACAAGAATCTGTTATTGGTAAATTTATAGCAATAGAACATGAAAAATTTCCAGGAACGTTACGAGTTAACTTTTTCGATATTTTATCTAATATTCCAAGTGAAAGCGTAGCTAAAGCAATAAATATTGCCTCAAGTATTAAGCAATATCATATAAATTCATTATATCATTCAATACTTACTCATTTTGAAGTTTTATATGATGAAAAAAATACCGATCCTCAAACCAGGAAACTAGGCATCGACTGCATAAATACCTATACACAAATGTTTTCTCATCATTTGGATATTTTTAAAAATAGCGTAAAAAACATAGATAATGTAGAGATGGGTTTTAGAGTTAAATATCTAGATAGTCAGCCATTAAGTATACAAAGGCTAAGCTATCCTCTTAACTCACATAGAATTGACCATGACAACTCTAAGGATCCAGAGGTTAAAAAACTTAGTATATTAAAATCTGGTATTTAAAATTTATTGCCTCTATACGATCTTGATTATAAAGTTCTAATATTTCTTGGTACATGATGTAGTCTAATACTACTTTCCTTGCATTCTTACATTACTAAAGAATTTTTTAGCACCACTATGTACAGGGAAGTTATAGTCTTCTGGTTCCATTGTTTCTTCATCAAGCTCGTTTAGCGCATCATACGTATTTCTTATATACTTAATATTATTCGCTATATTACGTATGAATATGGAAACATCTTTATCTGACTGAGACTCGCTTGCTACAACCACCGCATATGATCCTAAAGTAAATACAGGTATAATTACGCCAGGATATATATTTTCATGAATAAGCTGTTTTTTATAATATCTGTGTCTTTCAGTAATATCTTTTATAATTTTCTCAGGAATTGGAACTATCCTAATCTCGCATTCACGTGACATTTCATGTAACATTGCATTTGGATGAGCTATAAAGAATACGCCCGCATCAATTTTACCTGAGCAAAGATTGTCGGCAAATTTACCCGAAGGCATTGTAGTATCAAGCTTAATTGCATCTTTTTCTACACCAAAGCTTTCAGCAAGTTTTGAAGTTACTAAAACTGCACCGCTTTTATTGCCGTTTGTTACAACTTTTTTACCTACTAAATCAGGTACACTCCAAATATGAGAGCTTCTTTTTGTAACAATTGTATATGACTCTGGGTAAAGTTGAATTACCTGACGAATTTTAGTCGAAGGATTTACCATTAATTCTTCATTTAAGTGATCAAGCTGTACTATACCGTATTCGGCTTTTCCAGCTTTAACTCTAATAAGGTTTTCTAAGCTTCCCGCAGATTCAAGCGGATCACAGACGTTTTTTTGTGAAACATAATCCTGAATGTAGCAAATTTTGTCTGCTGCTGAGTAATAAAGTCCAAGTTTGTCACCGGAAGTAAATCTGTAAGAAGAATACATATTAGAAGCAGCTGCCGCAATATTAGCAGCTGCTATGATTACAATAAATGTAAGTTTTTTTAACATTGTTAGTTCATATTATCCATGTTGTAATAAACATCAACATTCATCATATTTTCGGATTTGTCAACTAACATTGTTACAGTAACGTCGCCTGTGATATTAATAGTTGTTCTAAGCATATCAAGTATACGGTCAATACCTGCAATTAATGCTACACCTTCAATCGGCATACCAACAGATGATAATATCATTGGAAGCATTACCATTGAACCACCAGGGATACCAGCAACACCAATAGAACCTAATGTTGCGGTAATAATGATAATGAAATAATCATGTATCTGAAGATCAAAACCTGTAGCCTGCGCAAAAAATACCGCACACATACCAAGGTAAATCGCCATACCATCCATGTTAATAGATGTACCAAGCGGCAATACGAAAGATGTTGAAGTTTTAGAAATCCCAAGCTGCTCTCTACAAATATTCATTGTAGTAGCTAGTGCTGCTTTACTACTACTTGTAGAAAATGCAAGCGCCTGATATTCAAAGCTTTTCTTATAGAACGGAATTGGCGACATACGACCAATAAAGTAAATCATAAGACCGAATATAAAGTATTGCAGTGTCATGGCAATGATCACACACATTACAAGCTTAAACAGGCTGTTAATAACGTCCAGACCCTGAGTACCAACCACCCATGAGGTGAGAGCAAAGGCACCATAAGGCGATAATTGCATGATCATTTCAATCATTTTTAGCACGAGTAAATTCATTGTTTGGCAAGCACCAATGATTTTACGCCCAATTTCGTTATTCATTTTATTTAAGGTAATACCTGTAAATATAGCAAAGAATACGATTTGAAGCACATCACCTTCAGCAAGTGTCTGGAAAATATTAGATGGAACAATGTTTACAATCATCTGAATGAAATCAAACTTTTTGGCAGCTGCTGCTTCCATTGATTCTTCAAAATTGAGCGTTACACCTACCCCTGGCTTCAGTATTAAACTGACAGCAAGACCAATAATGATGGCAAAAGTTGTGGTCGTCATGTAGGCAATTGTAGCCTTTAAACCAATTCTGCCAAGCGTTCTTGAGTCGCTAATACTTGTAATACCTGATACGATAGAAAAGAATATCAGAGGCATCACTATCATTTTAATTAAGTTGATGAATATGTCACCAGCAGGCTTTACATAGCCTACATAGCTAAGCAGTCCTAACTTTTTGACTGTAACACCAAATATTACGCCGGCTATAAGACCAATACTTACTTTTTGCCAAAGCTTCATAAATACCTCTTTATCTTCACTTAAGAAGGCTATTTACCTGAATTAACCGCCATATAAAAGCTAGTTACACAGTACAAAACTGACCTTTTAATTGGTTATAAACATTTCAATACAAAGTTTATTTATAGAATATTATTCGATTTATGCAAGTTAAAATATCCTTCATATTATATTTACCAATAATTTCATAAATTTATCTATTTTAAACCTTGCTAATTTATTAAATAAGGAGTAGATGTATTATCCAAATAATCTATAATTTAGAGTGCTTTTTATGATAGGAAATATGAAAAAATTTATTCATCCAATACACCCTGAAGGTTACCCTTTTGTGTTAATATTTGCAATAGTTACGGTAGTTCTGGCTTTAATAAGCTCAGGACTTGGTATTATTGGTGCAGTTGCAACAATTTGGTGTACTTATTTTTTCCGCGATCCACCAAGACAATCACCATGTGATGATTCATTAATTATAAGCCCTGCAGATGGACTTGTAGATAAAATTGCTTTTGCTCTTCCACCTGAAGAATTAGGAATGCCAGCAGAAGAAATGCTCAGAGTTAGCGTTTTCTTAAGCGTATTTAACGTTCACGTTAACCGTGTTCCTGCAAGTGGTACAATTACTGCCCTTCATTATCGCCCTGGTAAATTTTTAAACGCTACTTTAGACAAAGCAAGCGTTGATAATGAACGTCAGTCTGTTCGTATGACTACTAAGTATAAAAACCTTGATATTGCATTTACACAAATTGCGGGTCTTATTGCAAGACGTATTGTATGTAATTTAGAGCATAATCAAGAAGTTAAGGGTGGCGAAAGATTTGGTATCATCAGATTTGGTAGCAGAATGGATATTTACTTACCAAAAGATACAAAAGTTTGTGTTGCTGAAGGTCAGATTACTATTGGTGGAGAAACAGTTATCGCTGATTTAGAGACCACAAAAGCAGAGTTTAAAGCCGAAATCAGGTAAATCATGAATACCAGCATTATTGAGGAAGACAAAGACGAAGCGGAAGAAATTAAGCGCGGCAGGTTGCCAATCAGCAGATTAGTGCCAAACGCCGTGACTTTAATGGCACTTTGCTTTGGTCTCACTTCGATAAAGCTGGCATTAGTTGGTAAATGGGAGCTTGCAGTTGCCTGTATACTAATATCATGTTTTTTAGATGGTATTGATGGAAGACTTGCAAGATTACTTAATGCAACAAGCCCTTTTGGCGCGCAGCTTGATTCATTATCTGACTTTGTAAATTTTGGTATATGCCCTGCTCTAATTACCTATCTCTGGACAATAAAAATAATCCCTACTGGCAATGTTACATGGGCAGCTGTTCTATTTTACGCAATATGCTGCGCAATCAGACTTGCAAGATTTAATGTAAGCTTAGATACCGAAGATGAAATGAGCGCAAAACTAAACAAAATGTTTTTTATAGGCGTACCTTCTCCAACTGGCTCATTACTCGCGTTACTGCCTTTAATGATTCAGTTTGAAATTGGAGGCACATTTGATCCAAAAATTAACCTGTGTGTACTTGTTATAGTTGGCTTTTTAATGGCAAGCAGAGTCCCTACGTTTTCAGGTAAAAAAATAGCCATTAATCCTAAAATGGTTTGGCTTGTAATGCTTTCTGCAGGTTTTATTTTAGGCATGCTAATCATGGAGCCATGGATTACAATTTCAGTATTTTTATGCCTTTATTTAGTTACAATACCATTTAGCATAAAGTACTATTATAAAATAAAAAATTCACATATACATGAATAATAATTCATTCAAGATTACTGATATTAAACTACATAATTTTCGTAATTATACAAACTGCCATATAAGCAGTGAAGAAAAATCTGTATTACTTGCAGGTCACAACGGTGCTGGCAAAACTAGCGTACTTGAAGCTATATCATATTTTACTCCTGGTCGCGGTATTCGCAATGCCTCCCCAGATGAGCTTAAACATCATTTTTCAGATAACTGGGCTATTAATATTGGCTTATCAAATGGGTTTGAGACAATAAATATGTCCACAGGTCTAGTTGAAACTAAAAGCGGCTCAAAAAGGTTATATAAAATTGATGGCGAAAATGTTAAGTCATCTCAGGCATTTTTAAATAAAATCAAAATGTTATGGCTTACCCCGCAAATTGATTCAGTATTTTTGTCTTCATCTCAGAACCGACGCAAATTTCTAGACAGAATTGTGTATAATTTTGACGAAACCCATGCCGAAAAAATCACTGAATATGAAAAGAAAATCAGGGAAAGATCTATTATTCTAAAAATGCATATTCTTGATGAAAAGTGGCTGGATATCTTAGAATCAGACATTGCCAAACTTAATCTTGAAATCACTCATAAACGCCTGAAAGTTATAGAAATAATTAATAATATTATTTTCTCTTATGAAGGTCTCTTCCCAAGAACAAAAATTGGCTTAAAATGTGAAGTTGCAAAATTAATCAGACATGACGTATCTACTGAAGAAATTCAACAAAAATATAAAGATAAAAGACAAGTTGATAAATTATCAGGTCGTACAAACTTTGGATGCCACAGATCCGATCTTGATTTAATTCATGAAGAATCTGGAAGAAGCTTTCATATTTGCTCTACTGGTGAACAAAAATCCATGATTATCGGGACTATTATTTTCCAGGCAATGGCACTTAGAGATCAAAAATTGCCTTTACCTATACTTTTATTAGATGAAATTATGGCGCATTTAGATGATGATAAAAGACAAGGACTCATCGATACTATCAGGCAAATGAACATACAAAGCTTCATAACAAGTACTCATACTGAGTTCTGGAGTGAAATAAACTTCCCTGCAAAGTTTTATGAGGTAAAAAATGCTGGAATATCAGAAATTAATCGTGTAGAGTGATATCTAGCTAAGTTTTATAAAAATAATTTAGCTACAAGTTTAAAAAAATCGTGAAATTAATTAACAAAAACAATGACTGATACCATGACAACTGAAAGGCCAGAACAACAATCTTATACCGCTGATTCCATTACCGTTTTAAAAGGTTTAGAAGCAGTCCGCAAACGACCAGGAATGTACATTGGTGACACTGATGATGGATCAGGATTACACCACATGGTATATGAAGTTATTGACAACTCAATCGATGAGGCATTAGCAGGGCATTGTAAAGCTGTTAAAGTTTCGATTAATGAAGATGGATCTGTAACAGTCGAAGATGATGGTCGTGGTATTCCGGTAGACATTCACCCTGGTGAAGGAATTTCTGCAGCAGAAGTTATTATGACTCAGCTTCACGCCGGCGGTAAATTTGATCATAATTCATATAAAGTTTCTGGCGGTCTTCATGGCGTAGGTGTATCGGTAGTTAATGCTTTATCTACATGGTTAGAACTCCGTATTTGGAGAAATGATAAAGAACATTATATACGTTTCCGTGATGGCGTTAGTGAAGCTCCATTAAAAGTAGTAGGCGATTCCAAAGATAAAAAAGGTACAGCTATAACATTTATGCCTTCAACTGAGATATTTTCAAATATTACTTTTGATCGCAGTATACTAGAACAAAGATTTAGAGAACTTGCTTTCTTAAACTCAGGCGTAAAAATCCTACTTACTGATAAACGTGAAGAAACTGAACACGAACAAGAATTTTTCTATGAAGGTGGTATTGAAGCATTTGTTAAGTACCTAGACCGTAGTAAAAATCCAGTTCATGCATCAATTTCTGTTGCAGGGGAAGAAGAAAATATCGGCGTTGATATTGCACTTGAATGGAATGACAGCTATAGCGAAAATATTCTTTGCTTTACAAATAATATTAAACAGCGTGATGGCGGTACTCACCTTATTGGCTTTAAAGCAGCCTTAACCCGTATTATCAATAACTATGCAAATGAATCAGGATTACTTAAAAAAGAAAAAGTGGCACTCAGCGGTGATGACTCACGTGAAGGCTTAACTGCTGTTATTTCAGTAAAAGTGCCAGATCCAAAATTCTCATCTCAAACTAAAGATAAACTTGTAAGCTCTGAAGTAAGACAAGTTGTAGAAAATTTTGTTGGCAATAAGCTTGGTAAGTGGTTTGAAGAGCATCCTCATGAGGCAAAAATAATTGTATCAAAAATCATTGATGCTGCACATGCAAGGGAAGCAGCAAGAAGAGCCAGAGAACTTACCCGTAGGAAAGGCGCACTTGATGTTGCAAACCTTCCAGGTAAACTTGCAGACTGCCAGGAAAGAGACCCGAAAAAATCTGAATTATTCATCGTAGAGGGTGACTCTGCGGGTGGTTCTGCTAAACAGGGCAGAAGCAGATTGTTCCAGGCGATTTTACCGCTTCGTGGTAAAATTTTAAACGTAGAAAGAACACGCTTTGATAAAATGCTAAGCTCAAATGAGATTGGTACGCTTATTACAGCTATTGGCACAAGTATTGGTAATGATGAGTTTAATATTGATAAACTCAGATACCATAAAATCATTATCATGACTGACGCCGACGTAGATGGTTCACATATTCGTACACTTATTCTAACTTTCTTCTACCGTCATATGCGTGCGCTTATAGATAATGGTTATATTTACATTGCGCAGCCTCCACTTTACAAAGTGAAAAAAGGTAGCAATGAAACATATCTTAAAAATGAGCAGGCATTAGAAGATTATTTACTTGATGGTTCACTTGATAATGCATCGATTCAAACAAAAACCGAATTGCTTCAATCTGCTGAATTAAAAACTGCTGTTAAAAAAATTATTAGATTTAATAACTTAGCACGTGGTCTTGGAAGAAAATCTCATGCTAAAATCATTCAAATTTTAGCGCTGACTGGTTTAGTTACAAGCGGAACTATTAATGCTGATGAATCTAAAATTAAACGTGCAAATGAGCTTTTAGATATTTATGAAATGAATAGCATTGATGATTCATGGAAGTTTAGTATTTTTGAAGATAAAATCAGAGTTACTCATTCTGTAAGAGGGATGGATAATGAACATTTCTTTGACAGCCATTTTGTGAAACTTTTAGACGTTTCTGAAATTTGCAAGCTTACCGAAGAATTGAAAGATATTATTGGTCTTGATGCAAGTGCAGTATTTAAGCGCCGTGAGGAGCCGTATGATATTGGATGCCCAGCATCGTTAGTAGATCATATTATGAATATGGCGAAGAAGGGTTTGAATATTCAGCGCTTTAAGGGTCTTGGTGAGATGAATGCAGAGCAGCTTTGGGAAACAACCTTAGATCCCGCTACAAGAACACTTTTACAGGTTAAAGTGAACTCTAATGAAGGTGCTGAAGAAGTATTCTCGACACTCATGGGAAGCGTTGTAGAACCACGCCGTGACTTTATTCAGGAAAATGCTCTTAAAGTATCTAATATTGACGCTTAAGTAATAAGATAAGGGTTGCTATGGAATTTGAGGTGGCAACCCCTTTATATTATTCAAAAATGATTTTCAGATAACGATATTAATGAGCTATATCCAAATTATTTGGATAAGAAACTTTAATAAGTTTAATTATACTGATTCAGCGGTTTAAGATTAAAAATGGGTGAGCTGGGGGAGTTAATCCTGTGAATTATTTTTAAAACTAACATCCATTTTAAGCGAATAAATGCTAATGCGTTTTTCGCAAGATTTTCTTAGCGTAAAACCTTTAATATAAGTTTAAATACAATTATAAATTATCTTATAAAGCAACGAAGTTATTACACATTCTTCTGCATAAGTAACATAACCCAGTCGCCTTTATATTTAGCTTCAACTTTTTTAAACTTACGCTTAACATAAGCTGCTTCGACGCTTGCTTCCTGATTTTTGAGAAATCCTGATAATATAATAAAGCCATTTTTCTCTACAATACGGCTAATATCTTTTGCCATATCAATAAGCGGCTGAGCTAAAATATTTGCAATTACTAGAGTAAACGGGTCTAAAAACATAATACGGTTATTAATACCATTGCTAATATATGTTTTTACATTTTTTACATTGTTGATTTTTAGATTTCTTCTTGCAACTTCTACTGCAACTTTGTCTATATCACTTGCAAAAACTCTGGCGTTTGTAAGCCTTGACGCTGCGATTGCTAGTATTCCTGAGCCTGTTCCTACGTCTATAATACGTTTAAGTGGCTGAGAACGTGTAAGTGAAACGAGTGCCTCGATACAAAGTGAAGTTGTTTCATGCGTACCCGTACCAAATGCCCTGCCCGCCTCAATAGCAATGACATGCTGACCTGTAACATTTTCAAGTTTTACTGGATCACTAATAATAAATGGGGGAATTTCAATAACAGGAATATTTTTTTGAACTTCGGTTACCCAGTCTTTATCTTCAATTTCCTGAATGTCAATTTGATCAATTTTAAATTTAAGCGCCAACTTATTTAATTCTTCAATAGCCTTGGTTGGCACATTATCATTAAAATAGGCTTCTACTTTCCACTCATCGTCTGGTAGTGGATCAATATGCGTTGTAACCCCTTCCTCAAAATAACTAACTGTAGCGCCATATTCCTCAAGTAAAGTAGAAATATCACCTGTATGTTTAAATAAGCTTGAACAAGAAACCAGATAAATCTTCTCTGCTGATTGAAAGGGGTTGTGATCCATATCTCCATTCTCTATTATAAATTGTATAGGTTAACTTATAATTTAGATGAAGAATAATTTCAAGCAATTTGTTACAAATTTTTATTAATTTCTTCTGAAATCGCCTCATAAGTAAAAGCACCTTCGTACTTTTTACCATTAATTAATATAAAAGGTATAGTTTTTATCTCTAACTGCTCAGAAGCACTCTTTTGAGTCTTAAGCAAACTATCCTGCAAATTTGTATTTTCAAGACAAACTTTAAACTGATCCTTACTAATATCTGCAAGCGCTGCTATATTTTGTAAATTACTTAAATACTGGTTCATAGCAGCTTCACCAGATGATATTAGCAATGGCTTTATCAGTGTATCATAGTGTTCAAAAAACTTCATTGTCATCATATGTGCATTTTGCTCGCCTTTACAGTAACTTATCATTGTGGCTGCCATACATGCCTGATCTGTTATCATACTACGGCTTACATATGCTATCTTTTTGTTATCTATATAATTTTGTCTTAATAATGGAAAGACATTATTATAAAAGGTTGCGCAGTGTGGGCAAGTAAGTGATGAATAGACTATAACCACAACCTTAGAAGCAGCGTCACCTAAAACATGATCACTGGAAATTGGGTGTGAATAATCGGCTGCTAATGCTACGTTGCATAAAGCGAAAAATATAGTTAAAATTTTAATAATTTGCATTTCTGACTCCTAATATTTTAAAATCACAAGCAATTGTTTACAAATACCACAAACTATGCTAAAAGTCGTGAAACGTTAAAGTAACTTAAGTGCTATAAATTCTATAACATATTGAATAATATAAATTTTTTCAGAAAATGCAAATACTGTCGTGTAATAGTAATAAAGAACTTGCTGCAAACATAGCCTCGCGCTTGGGTGTAGAACTTGTTAAATCTAATATCCAAAGATTTAAGGATGACGAAGTTTTCGTTGAAATTCACGAAAATGTCAGAGGTGGCGACATATTTGTTGTGCAGTCAACATCATATCCTGCAAATGATCATTTAATGGAATTACTTATTACAATAGATGCACTGAAAAGAGCATCCGCAGGCAGAATTACTGCTGTTATTCCATATTTCGGTTATGCAAGACAAGACAGACGTGCAGGTCCAAGATCACCAATTACAGCAAAATTAGTTGCAGATCTAATTACTACAGCAGGCGCTGATAAAGTTTTAACTATGGACTTACACGCTGGACAAATTCAGGGGTTTTTTAATATACCTGTTGATAATTTGCAAGCAATGCCAGTATTTTTAGAAGATATAAGCAAAAATTTTGATAAAGATAAATTACTTATAATATCACCTGACGTAGGTGGTGTTGTTAGAGCAAGAAGCTATGCTTCAAAGCTTGATGCTGATCTTGCAATAGTTGACAAACGCCGCGAAAAAGCAGGCGTTTCAGAAGTTATGAATATTATAGGTGATGTAAGAGGTAAAGAGTGTATCATAGTCGATGATATAGTAGATTCGGCTGGTACTCTTTGTAATGCGGCAGAAGCCCTGATAAATAATGGTGCTATCAGTGTTACTGCTTATATAACTCACGGTGTCTTGTCTCAAGGCGCAATTGAGAGAGTTGAAAAATCTAAATTGCAAAATTTAGTAATTACGGATAGTATCCACAAAAATGAAATTAAAAATGCTCGAAATATTAGACAAATTTCTGTAGCGGGGCTTATGGCCGAAGCTATAAAAAGAGTGTCTGAAGAGAGTTCGGTTTCAAGTTTATTTGATTAAAGGAGATTAAAATGAGTGTTGCGGTACAAGTTTTAGATGGTCAGTATAGAGAAGAACTAGGTAAAGGTCCATCTAGAGAAATTAGAAGACAAGGTATGGTTCCTGCTGTAATTTATGGCAAAAATAAGGAAAACGTACACATTGCTTTAGATAGCAAAGAAATTAACACAAGATATAACAAAGTTGGTTTCACATCACAGCTTTTCAATATTAAAGTTGGTAAAGAAGCTTTCCTTGCTATTCCTTTTGAAATTCATACACATCCAGTTACAGATAATGTTGAACACGTTGATTTTATTCACGTTGATGAAAATTCAGAAGTTAAAGTTCACGTTAAATTACACTTTATTAATTCTGACAAATGTATTGGTATTAAACGTGGTGGTGTTATTAACATCGCTCGTCGTGAGGTTGAACTTGTTTGTAAGCCACAAAACATTCCTACAGTAGTTGATATTGACTTATTAAACGTTGATATTAACCATAGTGTTCATATCAATGATATTGAATTACCAGAAGGCGTTAAATTTGCTGGATCTGAAAACATTACACTTGCTGCCGTTGTTGGTAGAGGTGATGATAAAGAAGAAACAGCTACAGCTACAGCTACAGCATAATTTAGATTATGAAAATTATTTGTGGGCTCGGTAATCCGGGCCCTGAATATTTACTAACAAGGCATAATGCCGGATTTATTTTTGTTGATTTGTTACTTGATTTTATTTCAAGACAAACTTCAGCAAACTTATCTTACACCTCTAAATGGCAAGGCGAATACGCTAAGTTCAGTTACAAATCACAAGATATCATTTTACACAAACCTATGACTTATATGAATTTGTCAGGGAATTCACTACTTCAGGTTAAAAACTTTTTCAAAGTTGATAATAAAAACATTATTGTTGTTCACGATGATGTTGACCTGGCTATGGGTAGTGTAAAATTTAAGCTAGGTGGTGGACACGGCGGTCATAATGGTCTTAAGTCAGTTGATTCCATGATTGGCAATAATTATAAAAGACTTAGAATCGGTGTAGGAAAACAAGGTAATACAGCAGATTACGTATTATCAAAATTTAAATCTGATGAGCTTGATACTTTAGAGAGTGCTTACAGGCACATTATAGATTGTCTGGATTTATTGCTAGATGATGATATAAACAAATTTTCAAATAAAATTGCATTACTTTTAAAATAAATATGAGGATATTATGAGCTTCGCATGCGGTATAGTAGGACTGCCAAACGTAGGAAAATCAACTTTATTTAACGCTCTTACTGCAACTCAGGCTGCTGAATCTGCAAACTATCCGTTTTGTACAATTGAACCAAACGTAGGTAAAGTAAGTGTTCCTGACGAAAGAATTGATAAACTTGCAAAAATTGCGGGATCGGCAAAACTTATTCCAACTCAGCTTGAATTTGTGGATATTGCAGGCTTAGTTAGAGGCGCAAGTAAAGGCGAAGGCTTAGGTAACCAGTTCCTTGGTCACATTCGCGAAGTTGATGCTATCATTCACGTGCTAAGATGCTTTGAAGATGAAGATATTACGCACGTAGAGGGTAACGTTGACCCTATAAGGGATTTAGAGACAATTGAGCTAGAGCTAATCCTTGCGGATTTAGAAAGTTTAAATAAACGTATGCAGGGCTTAGAGAAAAAAGCAAGATCAGGTGATAAAGCTGCCAAAGAAACTATTGAAATTATTACAAAATTAACTCCACTATTAGAAGAAGGAAAGCCAGCGCGTAAGTTTGATTTTTCTTCATATGACTCAGCGGTAGTAAAAACACTTCAATTACTTACTACTAAAAAAGTACTATATGTAGCAAACGTTTTAGAAACCGAAGCTGCAAGCGGGAATGATTATACTAAAAAAGTAGAAGAAAGAGCTAAAAGTGAAGGATCTAGCTGCGTTATTATTTCATCTAAAATTGAGTCTGAAATCTCAACCTTAGCTGATGAAAACGATAAAAAAGAATTCTTAGAATCATTAGGACTTAGTGAAACAGGCTTAAGTAAGATTATCAGAGCAGGCTACCAGATGTTAGGTCTTATTAGCTTTTTTACAATCGGTCCAAAAGAAGCACATGCGTGGACAGTTAGAAAAGGAGCATTAGCACCAGAAGCAGCAGGCGTTATTCACACTGACTTTGAAAAAGGTTTCATCCGCGCAGAAACTATTGCATACGACGATTATATTAAGTATAACGGGGAAGTTGGCGCAAAAGAGGCAGGGAAAATGCGCTTAGAAGGAAAAGAGTATACTGTTCAGGACGGTGACATTTTCCACTTCAGATTTAATGTATAATTAAGGAAATATAAAATGCAAATTCATATTAATAAAAGAGCTTTAACAGATTTTTTAATCAAAACAGCAGCTTTATGGAAATTATTACCGTACGTATTCAGACATTTTGGTAAAACCCCAACAGGTCTCGCATTAGGTCTAACTTCGGTATTTTTGGCAAATATTTTAAATGGAAGGGACTTTTTAGTAAGCCAAAGCACATTTACAGCACGCTTAACATATACAGCTTACCGCTTTTTTAGCATTTACTCAGTAGCACTTGCTGTTAACTCCGCAGTTAATATTCTAAATCCAGCTATTTTAATGCCCGTTACAATCGCAAGCTTTATTACTGCATGGGCTACGTTAGGTAGCAGTAAATTAATCTATACAGAAAATAATGCTACCGTATTACTTGATATTGCTGCAAGAGCTAGTTTATTTTATTTGTTTTACCCAGTAGTACCTGTAATTAATTCAATTAATAACCCAGCCTTAAGACTTGCTGCTAATTTAATACCAGCAACAATATTCTACATTGCTGAAAAAGCATTGTGTAAAGCATCTAATAAAATATTTTTTGATGATAATTCACATGTTAATAGAAGAATTCAGCAACTTGGTAGTAATATTGCATCAGGCTTACATGAATCACACCAAACACACCAAAGTTTTGTGCATATGCTTAACCCCATATCAAGCTTTGTATCGGTAAGCAGATAATAAAAAAAAGGGGTTAACCCCTTTTTTTATTTAAGCATTAAAGTAATTAAATTATCTTTTGCAATTTCTTTAGCAACTCTGCCACCACTCATAAGAGAATCTGCTGGCTGTGCTAAGTATTGAGCAAACTGAATTGTTCTGCCATCCTTTTCCACCCAGCCAATAAACCAGCCGTTTGTTTTACTACCGCCTGTTTTGCCGTAAAGCTTCCAATCATCCCAAACATCTTCAAGTTTGATAATTTTAATTGTCTGCTCCTGAGCTTGTTTACTTATTGGCAAATTTTTATTACTTAATTTTTCTATAAAGTTTACCTGCTCAATTGGCGATATTTGAATAGAACTTTGGATCCATGAATTCATAAGTCCATTATTTTTACCTTTGTCTCCAGAGATGTCTTTATTTCCATATTCAAACTTGTTTACATAGTCTTGGAATTTTTCCATACCCAGCTTTACTGTGACATATTGTGAAAACCACACTACTGAATATTTCATCCAACTGCTTGGGGTTTGGCTGCGCGCAGAGAACATTTGAATTGGATATTTGTGCGGAAAATACCAAGGCTCAAAATTCTTACGCGTTTCTTCAGTAAAATCTACTTTTGGACTGTTTTCATTTTTCAATATACCCGAATCAAATCCCATAAGTGCTATTGGTATTTTAAATGATGAAAATGGGGAATGGCGCTTTTCGCACTCACCTTCTTGCTTTACAACTTTTCCATTTTCCTTAGCTATGAAACACATATCTGCTAAAGCAGAATTTGCCGTAACTAATGAACATAATAATACAAATTTATACATTTCAATAACTTCCTAAATATTTAGTAATTACTTCTATTGAACTAGAAGAACCAAAATTCTATTATATATTATAAATCTCTACTTGTATATTTAAAAATTGACACTTTTCATTAATTTTGATATATAATCTTAACTATATATTAATTATTTTCATTTGAGTATTAAAATGAGCTTAGAACAAACCTTCCTCAATGCCTGTTTAAAAGGTGATTTTATCGAAGTAAAACGCATTTATGATAAAACCCCTCCCGATCAGAAACTTCACTGGTTTTCAAATGATAATTATAAAACATTTAGGTTAGCTGCAAGAAGCGGAAATATAGATTTTATAAAGTGGGTAATTAATACTTCTAAGACATTACATAAATTTATGGTAACAGCGAATAATTGTGAAGCTATCCGTAACTTAATAAAACATGAAAAAATCGAGGCGCTGGATTATTTAGTTAGCTTAAAATTATTAACTGGAAAAGATTTTGATAGTTTATGTAATGACAATTTCCAGTTATTAAAAGAGACATTAAATGAAAATAATTTTGATATAACATATTTATTGTATAAAAATTTAAGTCAAAATAAAAAAACTGAATTCCTTACTACTTTAAATTATCATGATTTGATATTATTTAATTTATGTATAGATTTAGAAAAAATTTTCAAAGTTGATGTGTCTAGTATTATTACTCAGTATTTCAATGAAAAAATTCAATCTAAATATTCGGAAATTATAGAAAAATATTGCAACACATCTGAACTTGATATTAAAAACTTTATTGCAGCATATCTGGACACCATCATTGCACTTTCAAAAGCTAAAAAATCAAGGGTTAACTTATTAGATGCACTTAACATAATTGAAAAATCTAACTTATATTCTGTAATTGAAAATCACATTTTACCAGATTTTCCTTCTGAAATTCAGCTTAAAGTATTTGAATATATTACTGATAAGTCAGAAAGTGTGATGGCTTCAATAAAGGAAACTCAACAAATTAAAGAAACCAATGAATTTAGATCTCAAATGCAGCTAAGAAGTTCTAATAAAGGATGCATTATCAGCTAAGCAGCCTGTTCTGCTTGGACTATACCAAGCTCCGCAAATACAGACGCAATAGATTCTGCCATTTGGTTAATCATACTATCTGTATGCGATGGGGTAGGCGTAATTCTAAGCCTTTCCTTTCCACGCGGTACAGTTGGGTAATTAATGTGCTGAACAAAAATATTGTGCTTCTCTAAAAGTAGCTGAGAAGCCTGCCTGCATTTATTAGGATCACCGATAATAATCGGTATAATGTGGCTTTTAGCATCTACAAACTTAATACCATTTCTAGTAAGAGCCTCTTTAGCCTTATTTACCTGCTCATGTAGCATTTCTCTTTCTTTTGTGCTTACTTTAAGATGTTTAATACTTGATGTTGCAGCTTTTGCAAGTGAAGGCGGTAGCGATGTTGTAAAAATAAATCCTGAGGCATAACTACGAATAGCATCAACAATATTATTACTTGATGCAATATACCCACCCATTGCGCCAAATGCCTTACCTAATGTAGCCTGAATTATGGTGATTCTTTCCATCATATTCATCTGGTCACCAATTCCCCCACCGTTTTTACCATACATACCAACAGCGTGAACTTCGTCAATATATGTAAGTGCCCTATATTTATCAGCAATATCACAAATTTCCTTAAGTGGAACTATATCACCACTCATTGAATAAACTGACTCAAATATTATTATTTTTGGTCTATTTATGTCATATTTAGATATTTTTTCTTCTAAATCAGCCATATCATTATGCTTAAAAATGACTTTTTCAAGTCCGCTACGTCTAATGCCTTCAATTATTGAAGCATGATTATCAGAATCTGAGAAAATAACTAAATCAGGTAATATTTTAGCAAGTGTAGATATTGTTGCATCATTTGATACATAGCCAGATGTAAATACAAGCGCCCTCTCCTTATGGTGAAGACTTGCAAGCTCAGCTTCAAGTTCAACTATAGCGGAATTGTTTCCTGAAATATTACGTGTACCGCCAGAACCTGTACCCATTTCTTTTGTAGTTTTAACCATTGCCTCAATAACATCTTTATGCTGTCCCATACCTAAATAGTCATTAGAACACCATAGAATAATTTTTTGATTAGTATTATGATTAGTAGCAAAGGGAAAGTTGCCAACTTCTCTGGAAAGGTTTAGAAACGACCTGTATCTTCCTTCTGCCTTTATTTTATCAACTGCTTCTTTGAAAAACTGATCATAGTTTATATATTTTAGCTCAATCATGTACAACTCCTAAAGTGTAGTGCTGCAAATCGCAAATCTTATGAAGCAGTACTATCACCGAACCAAGTAGTATCAGGGCGTTTAGCTGATGCAATAGAGCCATTACAAGCGGAACCTGATAAACCACCGTTAAAATACCGAGTATTAACTGTAAATTTAATAATATCATAATTATTTTACCATTTGTACGGAAATTTTTGTTATTTTTGAGTATTTTAAAATATAGACTGAATAAATACATATATACAACGTATCCTAAAATTCTGTGAGTAAACTGAACCCATCCGTGATTTTCAGTAAAATTGACCAATTTTGGAGTATATGATAAAGTTTCACTTGGGAAAAATGACTCATTCATTAGTGGGAAAGTATTATAAATCATACCAGCATCAAGACCAGCTACAAAAGCCCCCCAAATAATTTGGGTAAATAATAGTAAAATAGCTGATACAACAATTAGATGATTTAGATTGGTAAAATTAATTTGCACCTTTTTATAATAAAACTGCATACCGCTCCATATAATATAGCTAAACAAAATAGTCGCCATCGAAAGGTGCAATGCAAGTTTATAATGACTAACATGCGGATTATCTATTAAACCGCTTGCTACCATAATCCAGCCCACTAATGCTTGTAACATTCCTAAAGCTAAAGTAGTGATCAAAAATTTTGTCTCATTACTGTTAAACTGCTTTTTATACATAAAAAATAATGCAGGAACAAGTAATACAAAACCTGTTATACGACCAAAAAGTCTATGAAAGTATTCAATTAAATATATACGTTTAAATTCAGGCATTGATATGCCGTAGTTAATTTTATTATACTCAGGAGAAGCTTTGTATTTTTCAAGTTCTGTCTCCCAGTTTTCTTCTGAGAAAGGAGGAAAAGTGCCAGTAACTGGCTTCCACTCAGTGATTGACAGACCTGAGTTTGTAAGTCTTGTATACCCACCAATTAAAACCATTAAAAGCACGCAGATAGCAGTTAGGGTAATCCAGTATCTTTTAAGTGATAGGTAATCAGACATAATTAAACTAATCAGGATAGAAATTTAAATATGCTTTGAACATACTGTAATTTATAGTTATTGTCCATGCTTTTATAGTTAAAGTAATTTGTAACTATTGACAAATTTGCAAATAAAACAATATTCTTAAGCAATAAATTTTACCGGAGAGTTAAGATTGTATAATTATTTACCTGATACTGACGAATTTGCTAACAACAGAACAAAATTATTATCTTGGCTTTACATTGCTATATTTGCCTTAGCTATCTCGGGCTTTTATTCTATTTTAATAGTGCTACTTAGAAGCCCTGGCATACAAACGATTATGCCTTTTAAATCATTTTTCTCAAGTAGCCTTGTAATACATGTTAATATGTCAGTGCTAATCTTTATGCTATCTATTGCAACCATATGGCTTAGCTTTGAGGTTAAAAATAAATACCTGTCGTTTATAACAGCATTACTTGCCTTTTTTGGTATGATGCTTATGGCGATTTCTCCTTTTATTAAGCATACTCCAATACTTAATAATTACGTACCAGTAATTGAAAACATGCCTTTTTTCATAGGGCTGTTCTTGTTTTTTACAGGAATTTTCTTATCCAGCATAACGGTATGCAACCGCTTTATTTTTAAGCCAAATATCACAGGTCAGAAAGCAATTTCATATTCGGTCGCAATATTACTGGTTTCGGCTTTTTTCTCTCTTTTTATAACCAGATCAAAGTTACTAACACTTGTCCATCATAACTATAGTAAACACGAATTTTACGAGCTGATGTTTTGGGGATTCGGGCATATACTTCAGTTTGTTTACTTCGCCGTATACTTAGGTTTTGTCTACAAAATCATTTCCTTAATTAAAGATAGTCCTAAAAATGACTTAGCACTGGGTTTAATTTCAATCATTAACGCCCTACTCCCAGTTATTGCGATTTATAATCAAATAAATACTGATGACTACATAAATGGTTATACAGAGCATATGAAGTATTATGGTGGCGTGCCTTTCGTCTTATTAGTGATTTACCTTAGTATTTATTATAAAAAAGTTATGGATATCAAACCTTTGTACCGATTAGGTCTGATACTTTCTATGCTGCTTTTTGGCGCAGGAGGTATTATTGCCCTATATATTAGCGGCACAGATGTTACAATACCTGCTCATTACCATGGCTCAACAGTTGGAATTACCATAGGGCTAATGTGCTTTATATATATGATATTTATAGAATATTTTAATATGGAGCAGTCTAAAGGAATGAAATGGCAGCTTATTACATATACAATTGGTCAGGCTATACATATAACAGGACTTGCATGGTCAGGTGGTTACGGTGCTTTAAGAAAGAATCATGGTGAGATTTTATCAGTAAAGCTCAAGATTTCTATGGGTTTTATGGGCGCAGGGGGCTTGATCGCCATCATTTCTGGCTTGACATTTATTATAATTGTGTTAAAATGCTTTTACAAAATTAATAAATTTAAATAAGGATTTTGAGTTGTCGTTAGAAATTTGATAGCTTATAATGTAAGAATTAAGAAAACGAGGTAATGTCATGGTTTGGGGACTTTTTGGAGGAAATTGGGGTAAAAACAACCAAAATTTAAATGATCCAAAAAAAAGATCAGAGGAAAACCATCAGGGTGCATCACCGAAATTTGATAATTATATGCATATGTTATTTAATTTATATGCAAGACATAAAACCGATCACAAACCAAAGCTTGAACAATTTTATGAACCTGTAGTTCCAAGGTTCAATCCCGAAATGTTTAATACCAGTATGAATCCTTTTGGGCTTGATAAACCAAATAAAGGCTTTGGATCTTTCGACGACAGACCAAAATTCCCTGATATTAAATCTTTACCACCAATGGATCCTGATTTTGATCTGGGTCATTTAGCAGATATTTTTAAAGATCTTCCGTCATTTGATGACAAGTCATCAAAAATTGGTAAACCAGAAGAAAAAATTAAACCTACTAAACGTGCTAATAACAAAATGAATGAAATTGGCAAAAAGTTAAATAGCATGGATAATAACCTTGATGAAATCGGATCTATTAAACCTAAATCTACTCCTAAAAATAAACCGCGCCGCAATAAAAAACAGAAAGATGCTGGTCACGACTAAATAATTTTGCATATTTTTATAAAATTTCTTTAATTTTTAGTATTTTATAACTATTATAGATATAAAATGTTTTAGTTATAAAGTAGTTTATGCGCAAAGTTGCCTTTGTATATCCTTTAATAATAATTGCAGTAATAATTACTGGCTTTGTTGCAAACATTGATTCAAGCCTTGATGAATTTAGAAAAACCAAAGAAACTACGTTAAGAGCAGAGCAGATTTTATCCGTAAATCAGCGTTTAGTTAACCTCACTGTTTATGCTTCTGAAATATACATCGACACACTTTCAGATAATGTCTATGACTTAAGCGCAAATATTAAGCTAATACCCGCTAGTATCATTAGCAGCGATATTGAAAAAGCTCGAAAGTTAAATGATATTAAAGATAATTTAGGACTAATTATTGACCGAGTATTTGATAATTTTGATAAAATCAAAAATACCTCAAGCGAAGAAAAAAGTTATGAACGCATACATAGCAATTTCTTATCATCTATGTCTAATATAGATACTTTAAACGAATCTATTGGTCATGCGTTTTTTAAATTTGACCATAATGTTGATCACAGAATGTATTTTTACTATCAAAAAATTCTGAGCCTTATTTATAATATTAGCTTAGAAAGATCCCTTATTTCAGGGTTTATGTTCGTACAAAACCACCGTATTAATCATAACGAACTGGATTTTATTAATAAAAAAATCGAATCTCTTTGGCAGGATATCTCTGGGTTTGATGATATAGTTATAGATAAAGATTTTAAAAAATCACTCAATAGCTTTCATGAAGAATACATGAACAAATATATTAAAACCAAGCGCCAGGTTTTAGATGTTAAAAATGATATAAACTTCTCATTTGACTTAGAGATGTTTATTAAACAATCAAACAGAGTTGTTTTATCTCTGATCGACATGAGCGATAAGTTAAATCTAAAAATAGTTGATAATATTAAAACCAATGAGAAAAGGATAGTTTCTAAAGTTTTATTATTATCAATCGCCCTTATTCTTCAGGTTATAATCATGCTATTCATGTTATACCTGTTACTTAACAAACCGCTCGATTCAAAAAGATCAAAAAATAAGCATATTGTTCCTAACTTAGATAATTTAAAAGAAAATTTTAGAGGATGTTTTTCATACATCCATAATATCGAAGACCTGATCGAAGCTAATCGCACAGGTAGTATTACTGTTCAGGAAGATTTTGATACAAATTTTATACGTACTAAACTTGAATTATGCTTAATCAATCTAAAACATGAGTTTAATTCTGGTAATATTAAATTAGACGTTTTCAACCGTATAGTTAATGAAATTAACAGGGTTATGAATGACATTAGCGTTACAGGTCCTGGTGAACGTTATATTAAAGCTTCTACAGAATATTTAGATAAAGTAATCCTTGATATAAATTTTATCAAAAATCATTTAAATACAGCGAATAACTTTATAGATAGCATTAATGAGCCAGCAAGAAAGACCAAACGCAAATAAAACAAAGGCTGTAGCTTTATCTTATGACAACAACTCAGATGAAGCACCAAAGGTCATTGCCAAAGGCGAAGGTACGGTTGCTGAGCGTATAATCGAAATTGCTAAAGCTAATGGTATTGAAATTCATCAGGATAAAGGACTTACCGAAATATTGTCCGCGCTTGATGTTGATTCGGTAATTCCTGTTGAGGCATATGTTGCTGTTGCCGAAATTTTATCTTACATCTATGAAAAGGCATAAATTATGGATAACAACAAATATCAAATACTAATGGATCAGCTATCAGAATATGAAAATAAACAAGTAACTGAAGATGATTTAAGAAATGTTGAAAAGCTAAATCACGATATTATAGAGTTTATAAAACTTGAAAATGTAGAGCCGGAGTATATCAAAATTATCTCCCAAAAAATTTATTCTGTTATAGCAAATTTAAATTATCAAAAAACAGAATTGTCAAAACGCATAACTGATAGTACATATAATAAGAATGCATTTAAAAATTATATAACAAACAGTACCTTACTAGATGGAAACAGCAGCAGTAATTAAATCATTAATCAGCCTAATATTAGTACTTGCAACAATAACAGGTATATGGCTTATCATTAAAAAATTTGGGTACAAATTTCAAAAATTAGGTCTTACTAAGATTCCTCATAAAATATCTACAACAATGCTAGATAACACTAATAAAATCGTTATTATTGAAATAGACTCTAAAAAATATACCTTACTACTAAATAGCAACCATAATTTATTACTGGATAAAACCGATGTCTAAATTTTTAATTATATTTTTCATGCTGATTATTTCTTCGTGCGTAACATCAAAGAAAAAATTAGAGGAGCCTGTTTTAAAGCATATTAAAGCTTATGAACTCAAAGGTTTTTATGATGATGAAATGAAGGATTTCTGGATAGCATATCAAAAATCATGTGCTAAAATGATTAATTCAAAATCTAATAATAAAATTTATATAGGTAATAAATACTACGCAGGAACTTCTGCTGACTGGAAAGAAAAATGCTTGCTTTCTCAAAATGTAAATAATAACTACCATGATTTTTTATTAGCTAATTATAACATTTATAAAGTTGAATCAACTACTCGTAAACATGGCTTATTTACAGGCTACTACGAAGCAAGCCTAAAAGGTAGCATTGCCCCTACTCAGCGTTATAAATACCCTTTATATAAACTTCCAAAAGATGAAAAGCTAAGAACTATGACCAGAGCTGAAATAGAATCAGGCGGCTTAAAAGGCAATAACTTGGAATTTATCTGGGTAGATGACAATGTTGATTTGTTCTTTATGCATATTCAGGGATCAGGTCGCATACACATGCCAGATGGTACTGTAACCAGAGTTGGTTATGCAGGACAAAACGGTTATCCTTATACTGCAATTGGCAGAATACTGCTTGATATTAAAGCCATAAGCCAAAAAGATTTATCAGCTCATACTATTCGTAGGTGGCTTAAGCATAACCCTGAGAAAGCAGATGACGTTATGGATCAAAACGAGTCCTATATATTCTTTAGAGAGGTTAACGCAATAGATGGACCAATTGGCGCTCAGTCGGTTGAACTTACGCCATTTAGATCTTTAGCAGTTGATAGAAGGTATATACCGCTTGGAGCGCCTGTATGGCTTGACACAGACTATCCAAAAGAGTTATATAAAGCAGGAAATAGGAAAATTGCCAGAATGTTTATGGCGCAGGACACTGGTGGCGCAATTAAAGGCGCAATCAGAGGGGATGTATTCTTTGGATATGGCAGCAAAGCAGAAATGCTTGCAAGCTATATGAAATCACGAGGAAATTATTATGTCTTTATTCCTAATACTGTAGAGGTTAAATGAAAAAAGTCGTAATATATACAGACGGCTCTTGCTTAGGCAATCCTGGGGCTGGAGCATGGGCTGCAATCCTTGAGTATCAGGGTAAAGAGAAAGAAATTTGCGGATTTGTAGCTGAAACAACAAATAATCGCATGGAGCTTATGGCTGCAATTGAAGCTCTTAAAACGCTCAAAGAAAGTTGCATAGTAGAGCTATATACAGATAGCAGGTATGTACAACAAGGTATTACTGAATGGCTTCCAAAGTGGCGACAAACTAATTTTAAGAACAAGAAAAACGTAGACCTTTGGATAGAGCTTGAAAAAGAAGCTGAACGTCATAAAGTTTCGTGGCACTGGGTGCAAGCTCATAGTACGAATGCTCTAAATAACCGCGTTGATAAACTAGCACGTGATCTTGCTATCAAAAACAGCCCAAAACCTGCAGAATGGGTTTAAGAAATCAATTTAGATGATGCCTGCCAGACTGGCTAGAATTACGGCAGATAATAACATAACTTTAAATGAGGAGTCATGAAAGCCTTTTGTCAAAAATTAAAAGATGAGTTTTTTGACAATTATTATCACTGGTTTTTATGGCTTCCTCTTTTCCAAATACTTGGCATCACATATTTTATTTTAATCAAAGACCATAATTTTACTTTTTACATAAGTTTATTTTTATCACTGATATCTCTATTTATTATAAAGCTAAAAGAAGTTAGATGGGCTGTTTTGTTTTTTGTAATTGGTCTGATTTCTGCATTTTTTAGGTATGAGCAAGGTGCTAATCATATAATCAAAAAGTCTTATGAAAACTTATCGATTAAAGGGACTATTTTAGAAGTTAGTAAAGCATTTGGGAGCTATAAGCTTTTAGTAGGCGATGTTAAGGTCAGAGATGATGATTCTATAAAACTAAACAAAATTAAGCTAACTATAAAAGGTAAATATGAGAGCATTGAGCCAGGATCTAGAGTTTATATAAAAGCTAATATCTCACCACCAGCTGAACCTATATTTGATGGTATGTATAATTTTAATTTAGTAAGTAAGTTTGAAGGTATATCGGGTGTAGGGTTTGGGATTTCTAGAGCAAAGATTTACCCAAGGGACAAAGCTGGTCTGCTTATTGCGATTGAAAGAATAAGAAACAGTTTAGAAATCTATATAAATCAGCATTTTGATTTAAAAGTAGCGCCAATTATTAAAGCATTAATTTTAGGTGATACTAGAGAAATTTCTGATCAAAATATTGAAGTTATTAGAAACTCAGGACTTGCCCACGTTATGGCAGTTTCGGGACTGCATATTAGCTTAGTAGTAGCCTTCTGCTTTATGCTGAGCCGAAATTTTTTAGCGCTATTTCCATACCTTACGCTTAATTTTGACTTAAGAAAATTTGCAGGAACGGTTGCGATTATTATTAGTTTTTGTTACATGATGATTTCAGGGTTTCATGCATCAGCCATACGCGCTTTTATTATGAGTAGTTTAGTGCTTATTGCAATTATCTTTGATAAAAATATTACATTTGAAAGGACGATTACAATTGCAGCTATTATTATATTATTATTTGCTCCCGAAAATATTTTAAAGCCAGGGTTCCAAATGTCATTTGCGGCTGTATCAGGGTTAGTGTTTTGCTATAAGATGATTGATAAATATGTAGATTTAAAGTTTGTAAATAATATTTTTGCGCGTAAAGTTTTGCGCAATCTAATAGGTATTTGTATATCATCAGTGATAGCAACTTTATTTACCATGCCATTTACTTTATACCACTTTGGAAAATTGCCTATTTATTCTGTATTGGCTAATCTTGCGGTTCTGCCTGTGGTATCATTTCTGATTATGCCTGCTGCAATTATATTTTTATTTTTATACCCATTTAGTTCAGTTTGGTTAATTGATTACATACTTTCAGTATCAATAAAATATTTCTTATTTGTAGCGCAACTTTTTGGAAGTTTAAATAGTGCAAATATCATAATCCCTACAATCCCAATTGAAAGTTTGTTTTTGCTTACAATTACCATTATGGGTTTTTGGTATTTTGAAGGAAAAATAAGGAGAATTTTTGCGGCATGCTCAGTAATTTGCTTAATTGTTTCTTTAAATGCTCCTAAACTATCTGAAAAGTATGTAAATTTTGGCGGAAAGCCAATTTACATTGTGAATAATGCGAATGAAACTGTCGTTATATCACCAAAGCTCACCAAATTTACCAAAAGTATTATAAGCGCTTATTATGGAAGGGAAAATATAACGCATTATAAGGATTGTGATAATATTATTGATAATAAAATGAATATAAAGTGCTTGAATTTTCTCAATCAGTACCCATAATACTGTCATAGAATTTTAATAAAGGATTAAACATGACAGAAGAAATGAATAAAGATCAAGATGTTACAGAGAATATGGCTGCTGAAAATCAGGAAAAACCTGTTTCAGAAATCGAGACTTTAAAAGCGCAAGTTGAGCAGCTTAAAGATCAGCTTTTAAGAACTGTGGCAGATAGCGAAAACGTTCGTAAGCGTATGGAAAGACAATCTGAGGATATGGCTAAATATGCTGTTTCTAATTTTGCTAAAGACCTAATAAATGTTTCTGAGAATATTCATAGAGCACTTTCAAGCGTTACTGCTGAAAATCTTGAAAATCAATTTCTTAAAAGCTTATATGATGGAGTTGAAATGACACGTAAAGAGCTTTTAAACGTTTTTGAAAAGAATAAAATTATGATGATAGCGCCAAATATTGGTGATTGTTTTGATCATAATATTCATCAGGCTGTAGCGCACGTTGACAATGCTGATCTTAAATCTGGTCAGATATCTGGCGTTATGCAAAACGGTTACATGATTCATGACAGATTACTTAGACCTGCAATGGTTGCTGTAGTTAAGTAAGCGAATTAATTACAACAAAAAAAGCGGGGTGATCAATTTTCCCCGCTTTTTTTATATAGTAGATGTGACTAATTTCTACAAAGAGAATTTGTGCTTAATCTTAAATATAGCTCTTTGAATCATACCAAGGCTAGATACATCTTCTTTAGCATAAAGTTTATATGTTTTTGCAGAGCTGCCAGGAACATCTATAACTAAATTAGCAATATGTGAGTCTTTAGCAATAGGTGCAGGGATTTTCTCTAAATGCCTAATAGTAATATATACCCTGGACATATCAGACTTTGGTAAAGTAGCTACTAAGTCTTCTTTAGAATAGCATTCTATGCTGTTTTTATCACCTAACCATACAGGAATAGAGCTAATAGTAACATCTTTTTTAACTAAATGTACGTTGTCGTATGAAATAAAGCCATGGCTTAAAAGTCTTTCAGCTTCTTCAGCTCTCTCTTTCATAGATGAAAGCCCGTTTACAACAACTATAAGCCTTCTGTTTTTCTGCTGCGCTGACATTGCAATACCGTAGCCACCAGCATCAGTATGACCTGTTTTTAAACCATCCACACCGTTAAAGCGATTTAATGATAAGTTTCTATTTTGTTGCTTAATATTGTTGTATACAAATTCTCTTTCAGCAAAATAGCTGTAATATTCTGGAAAGTCATTAATTAGGTGTTTTGAAAGTATAGATAAATCACGCATAGACATTTTGTGATTATCATCAGGCCAGCCTGTTGAATTTACAAAGTGGCTGTTTGTAAGACCAAGTTCTTTTGCTTTTTCGTTGAGAATATTTACAAATTCTTCTTCAGTACCTGCAATACCCTCAGCTGCTGTAATACAAGCGTCATTTCCTGATTGAATGATGATTCCTTTGATTAAGTCTTCCAGTGTTACACTTGAGCCAACATGCAGGAACATTTTGGATCCTTGCTTTCTCCATGCGTTTTCACTTACTAAAAATCTTTCATTTAGTTTAAGTTCGCCTTTTTTAAGCTTATCAAAGATAACGTAAACAGTCATAAGCTTACTCATGGATGATGGTACTGTTGGTACATCTGCTTCTTTTTCAAAAATTACAGTGTCAGTATCATAATCCACAAGTATTGCATGTGGTGCTTTTGTTTCTAATGCAAAAGCGTTGAAAGAAAATATTATTGAAATTGATGTAAACAAAGCCAAAGAAGCTTTTTTCATTCTTTTTAACCTGTTGAAATTGTTAATTAATCCTGAGTAACTATAGCTTTATAAGAACCCAATTCTTTAACTTTTGCAACAATTTTCTTTGCTTTTGTCTCATTCTCGAATGGACCGATTCTAACGCGGTGTAGTTTTACATCAGCCTTAGTAATTTGATTGACTTCAATTCCACCTAGTTTTGCAAATTTAGCAGCAAGTTTTTTTGCAGTGACTTTATTTTTGTAAGCACCAACTTGTACATAATATGCACCGCAATTTGCATCACAATTTTCAGTCATTACTTCTTCGAGTTCTGTATCTTTAACAGACGCACCAGTTGCCTGAACCTTGCTAGAAGCCTGGCTTAAACCTAAAACGCTTCTTAAATCTGCGGTTTGCTTAGGTAAATATTCTACTCTAACATTACCAGTACCTTTTTTCTTGAAATCAAGAAGTTCGGCAGCTCTTTCTGATACGTCAATAATACGATCGTTTGCAAAAGGTCCTCTGTCGTTGATCATAACAATCACAGAATGTCCATTTTCCATATTTGTAACACGTACCATGCTTGGAAGCGGAAGAGTTCTGTGTGCTGCAGTAAGAGACTTTTTATTATACTGGTCACCGTTTGCAGTTTTTGAACCGTGGAAACTTGTTCCATACCAAGAAGCTACACCTTCTTCTACGTATTTTTCATTAACTTCAGGATAATACCATTTATCTTTAATTTTATATGGCTCACCAATTTTATAGTGACCATCATATGGTTGATTAATATAACCATAATCATGTTCAGTTGTATCTTGAACGTGTTGTCTACAACCAGTAATTACTACTAATAGCGACAAAAAAACAGCTCTTAATTTAATTGACATGATTTACCTCATGATACAGTTGATAAATACCGACTTCCTGGTTTTGTAACAGGCACGTTCTTTAAATGCTCCGGCAACTCTGATTCTTGGTATGCCGGGATATCTAAGTTAAGTAATGACTCAACCTGAATACCATTTATATCTTTTTTACCGCTTCTATTGATAAGTGAAGTTAGCATAACTACTTCTCCACCAAGCGACTTCATAAGTTCTACAACTTCAAAAGATGATTTACCTGTGGTAATAACATCTTCAACAACTATTAATTTTTCACCTGGGTTTACTGTAAAACCCCTTCTAAGTTCAAATGTGCCGTTTACTCTTTCACAAAAAATATTTGGCATTTTTAGTTGCTTAGAAAGTTCATAACCTACTAATAAACCACCCATTGCTGGTGAAATAACTTTAGTAATACCTAAATTTTGTACTGTTTGTAAGATTCTTTGAGCAAGTTCTTTACATAAAATTTCAGCCTGATCACCTAACATCATAAGTTTTGCGCATTGTACGTATGTATCACTATGCAGACCTGATGAGAGTTTAAAATGACCTTTTACTACAGCTTCAGATTTTGTAAGAATATCAATTACTTGTTGCTCATTCATCTCTGGTAATTCCTATAATTTTTTATCAATGTTTAGGCATTATACCACAAAAGAAACTTTAGCTCAAGCAATTTTGCATAAAATATTAAAAATATATTAAAATTTTAACTTTTATCAAAAGCTTATTGAAATTTGTGAATTATTAAGTTGATGTAATAATATAAATTAAACTAGCAAAATAAATGAGGTTTAAAAAAATTCTCTAAAAATAAAAAAGGGGACGAAAGCGCCCCCTATTTTATAAAAGAAAAAAACTAAATTAGTTTTTGTGTTCTTCTGTAGCTTCTTCTTTCTTTTCTTCTGTTTGCTCAGCTGGCTTGTCACCATCTTTGTGTTCATCAGCTGCAACCGCTGCAGAAGCAACGTTGAATGCAAATACAGAAGCGATAAGAGCTAAAAGTACTTTAGACATATTATTTATACCCAAAAATTGTGTTGATTATTAGTACTACTAAATTAAGTACAAGTTCATTCTACACATTTTTAAATTATTTGGAATAGTTTTTTTACAAAAACACATAAATATTCTGTCTTTTGTATTAAAAATACAACATATGAACAATAGCAAAAAACTTTGCACTTTGTATATTAAATTTTATTTAAGGGAAATTTAAAAATGGTGGAGGTGAACGGGATCGAACCGATGACATCTTGCTTGCAAAGCAAGTGCTCTACCAACTGAGCTACACCCCCATAAGAAAGATACGCATTTTTTAGCATACAGGTTTTATGTTGTCAATAGATACTTAAAAAAATTTTTAAAAAATCCATGTTCCTTCTGCAAAAGCCAGTGGAAACTCGGTATCTACATGAGTAAATCCATATTTAGATACTAAAAGTTTTTCTGCTTCCATGAATTTTTCAACGTTAAAGTTACATTGTGATAGAGACTCCATAAGGTCATTTTTAAAATCTTCAGAAAAATCATTTTTATATATTTTGAGCTTAAAACTTTCCTGATCGACAAAATCAATATGAAGCAAAAAGTTTTTTTCGTTCTCACTAAATACATAGTCTGCAAATTTAAATGCAGCATCAGGCTGCGTTAGAGTATTAGATTCCATGTAAAAATATAATTTCTGCATAACTTTCCCTCATAATTTTTTTGAGAGATTAAACTAAAAATTATTTTATTCAAATAGTTTTCTACCTATTCTAATATAATTTGCGCCATATTTAATCGCAATTTCATAATCATCACTCATTCCCATACTTAAGCCGCTTAAATTATTTTGCTTAGCTAAGTTCTGTAGCTCCTGAAAATATGGTGACGGATCAACATCTACAGGCGGCATTGTCATAAGACCAATAACTTTCAAATTATGAAATTTATTACACTCTTCTATAAATTTATTTAAATCGCCTGCATCTATACCAGACTTTTGTGGCTCCTTTGCTAAATTTACCTGTATAAAGCAGTTTATAATTTTATTGCTATCACTAGCTGCCTTATCAATAAGAGCAGCATGCTTAATTGAGTCAAGAGAATGTATGTAACTGCAGAACTTAACAATCCTTTTAATTTTTTTGCCTGATAACTTACCAATAAAATGAATATTTACATTTTTATTATTTAATAAGTTTCGTAGTAAAGGTTCTGCTTCCCATTTACTTTCAATTTCTTCTATACGGTTTTCCCCGAAGTCTTGAGTATCAAGATTTATTATATCGATTGCTGGTCTTCCTTTAGTAACTGCAATGAGCTTGATATTAGAAGGCAGGTGTGCTAATATTTTCTGATTCATAGGTTTTATCATGGCAAGTTCGAGCAATAAAATATTAATTTGGGTTTTAATGTTACTAGATATAGTAGCTTCCGCTGAAACTGAAATTAATATACCTAGCTTTCCTGATATGTTAGACCACTTTAATACAACACCTCAATTAATGCAATTTGTTGTTGGGCTTAATTACCTTGGCGTTTGTATCTCAAGCCTCATTTATGGAATTATATCAGAAAGATATGGACGTAGGCTGCCTTTACTTATAGGTCAGTTTATATTTTTAGCCGGATCTTTAGGATGCGCTCTATCACTTAACAATTTTACACAGCTTTTAATATTCCGTTTTATTCAGGGATTTGGGTGTAGTTCTGTATTTGTAATTAGCAGTGCTATTATTTTTGATATTTTTAATAAAGAAGATGCTGCTAAGACATATGGATACATGAATAGTGTAATTACTTTATTTATGGCAGGGTCACCAATACTTGGAAGTGTAATTAATGAAACCTTAGGCTGGAAATATAATTTTTATGTAATCTTTATAGCAAGTTTATTTTCAACTTTAGTAACTTTAAAATATGTTCCTGAAACTTTACCAGTCGAAAGCCGCAAAAAATTATCAGCTACAGAAGTGCTAACTGCATATAAAAATATAGTGACATCCAAAATTGCATTAGGGCTGCTTATGATAGTTGCCTTAACTGTCGCATCTTATTTTGTATATGTAACGTATTTATCGATTATATTTATTGACTACTTACACGTTGAAAAAATTACGTATGGTTATTTACAGGCTGCAATTACCGCTTCATATGCTTTCATGAGTGTATTTACTTCGCTGATTATTAAAAAAATTGGTTATGTAACTACACGAAATTTATCTGCATTTATTACTGGTAGCTCTTCTGTTGGTTTTATTATTTTTTCGGTTTTAAATCCTAATAACCCATATATTATTACAGCGTTTATGTGCTTAATTTCACTTGGTCTTGCGCTATTTATTACAATATCGTTTGGTGATTATATGGAGCAAGTTGCAGATAATAAAGGTATAACATCATCGTTCTGCACATTCTTTAGACTGCTTTCAACTTCACTAATACTTTCAGCTACTGGCTTATTCTTTGACGGAACAATTATTCCAATTGCAGCAGTAGTGTTCTTGTTAAATATATCATCTTATATTATCTATTTATTGATTAATAAAAAAATTAAATTATCATAAAAAAGTTAGTAATTAATTTGATATAGTATAGCAATGACAATTTTTCTAAGAGTAATCGGTTTTTTAGTGGCTTTTGGCATGCTGCTTATTTCTGGTTATGCATTTGTTTTTGTATTGCTTGCATTACTTCCTACTATTGTTGCCGTTTCAATAGATAAAAGATCCAGCCGTGCTGCATCAAATACTATTGGTGGATTCAATATATTAGGCGTTCTTCCATATGCAGTAGAATTACTTCAGGAAGGTTTGGGTGCAAGTTCAAAAGCTCAGGCAATGCTTACTGACCTTACCGTCTGGTTTATAGTTTACGGATCTGCAAGTATTGGGTGGATTTTAATTTGGGTTGTACCGCAAGTTTTTGGCAGCTATTTTGTATATAGAGAAGAAAGAAAAATTAAAACTTACTTAGATGAGCAAAAAAAACTTTACGACGAATGGGGGCCAAAAGTTGGCTTTAAAAAGAAGTTCTTAGGCGAAGCTATTTCATCAGACGATGATGATGAATAGTAAAGTTATCAAATTTTATCAGTAAAAATCGCATTTAATCCCACATAACCTTAATATTTTTCTAATAAATCATAAAAATTGGCTTTATTTTTATTAAATAATGTATATACATATTGTAAGTTAGTATTAAATTATTGATTTATTTGAAAATTATTTCGTCAATGTGAAAGGTAATTATTTTATAAATAAATTGTTTACTTTTGTTTAATTATATTATATACTCGAGCCGATAAATTAACGTAATAATAAAAATAGGTGTGACATGATTATTGTAAGAAACGCTTTTCAGCCCACCATTTACATCATTGATGATAAATCGGAATCTTTAAAAAACATTGACTCAATAATAAAGCAACATGGCTTTATTTCTTCTTATGAGACAAATATACAAAATGCTATGAAGTATTTAAGTACTCATTACCCAACAATTATTGTAATTTCAGAGAAAATTTCTGGTATTACAACAGGTTCTGAGCTTTGTTTATACACAAAAACATTAGATAATCTTAAAGATACAGTTGTAGTAATGGCAAAATTTGCTGATTCTAATACTGAAGAAGAGCAAGATGCAAAAAAACGTCCACATGCATACATTTTAAAAGATAAATCTGACTTAGACTTTATTTCTAAAATTAAATATCAATATATTGTTAGACGCTCTACAAAACCAAACACAGAGCTGACATATGGTGATATCACAATGAACTTAGATTCATATGTTGTAACAAGAAAGACTAAAGACTTAAAATTAGGTCCGACAGAGTTCAAAATTTTACAATGTTTCCTGGAAAATGCTGAATCTACTCTTTCAAGAGAGCAAATTATGGCGTATGTTTGGGGACATTCTGACTCTATCGAGCCAAGAACAATTGACGTACACATTAACCGTTTACGTTCTGTTCTCAAACTTACAAAAGATGAGCTTCCAATCATCGAAACAATCAGATCGGTAGGTTACTGTTTAAGACATAATACACCGGTAAATGCTTAATTTATAGGGAAAAATATGGCAATGGGATTTATAGAAAAGATACCACCTTTTAGATGGATGTACTATAAGTTGTTTTGGAATGACCAAGATCACTTAAAAGCTTCAGAAGCAGTTCTAAAAAAAGTTGTGGATAATCTTGGCTATTATTCCCCGAATGACATTTGGGAGGCTACTTTACATTTATCTTATGTAAGTCGTCCTGAATCTGTAATAAAATTTTCAAAAGATTCAGATCTCATTGCCCAGTATTCCAGAAAAATTATATCCGAAGCCCTAGCAAGAGGCTGGGATAGCGCCGCTGACTTTGGTATTATTGCAGGGAACATGTACGGCGTTGTCGATCACCCATACCTTACAAGCCTTGTTCATGAATGCGTAGTTGATCATAAAGTTAAAAATGCTATGCATTTAATTTCAGAATATGGAATTATTCTAAGTCCTAAAGATACAAATTCAATGCTTATTGACTGTTCATCTTCAAAAGCTGACTTACTAAATTTTATAAAGTTTATGGATCAGCAGGAAAAACTTTTAAGGGATTCAAGCATAAACAGATTCAATAATTATACATATTATGAAAAAGTAGACGCAATCGAGTTTTACAAAACAACAAAACTTGCTGCTAAAATTCATTACGATCAAATTCTGGAAAAAGAAGCAGTTGAGAGAGAGAAAGCTAAAATTGAAGCTGATAGAAAAGAACTCGAGAAAGAAAAGAAAATACTTGAAGAGCATAAAAAGCAGGAAGAAATTAAGTATCATCCGCATACAAAAGTAGAAGAAACAAAAGTAAACCACTACCCTGATAATACGTATAATAACTATCAGAATCATAATCAGTTTTATTACGATCAAAATACAAACCTGTATTATAATCCAGCAATGAATGTTTATTATGATCCTACAAATAATTTGTATTACGATCATGTAAATGGTTATTATCAGCTTGTAAATTACCCAGATATGGCTTCTGCCCCTTATATGGATATGTAGGTGTTTTTAATATGGGAATATTTAGCTTTATAAACTATTTTAGTAGCAATGAGTCTCTTTATAAGAATGCATTAGATGCGTTTAAAAATGACGATAACGCTGTAGGGCTTGAGTATTTATCATATATTTCAACATCGTTTTTTTCTAAAGACTCTAAAGAAGATATTATTAAATCACTTCCATCTGATGAGCTTTTAACCAGCAAATTATTAAGCTTAATAGCTGATGATTATAGTTTGGTAAATTCTCATGCAGCAATGATTGTACTAAACTCAGTAAGAAAGCATGAGAGCTTTTCTATATTTGCAGAAAATGATTTTGTAAAACTGATAGCTGATAGATATGGCATAGTAAAAGCTTGCAAATTTGCTGTCCAAAATGATATTTGCTTAACTACAAAGTTATATTGTGAATTTCTGGATAATTTAGCCAGTTCTGGAAAATATGGTGATATAGCTGAAATTTCAGAGCTAGTTAAAAATCAGGTTGATAATTTATTAAAGCCGTATAATGAAGATTATTATGGCATTTCTAAGATAAATAAAAGTTATTTTATTGGACATTTAGCCGAAATGCTTGATGAATCAGCAAATGTTTTGACGGATAACCATTCTTTCTATAATATCTACCCACGAAAATACCTTGCAGATATGATGGATTGTTTGCTTAAAGATCATTCTGCTGATTATTAATACTATATATTTCATTTTAAATTTTAAAAAATCATGACCAGAGGCAGAAAAAAAGAAGTTAAATCAATTACTCTTACAGGTAATATTTTCCTCAAATACGAATACGAGGAAGAACAAACTTTTGAAACCGGCGACATAATGTTTGTACTCAATAATGACGCAACAAGTCCATTTAAAGGTGAGTACTACAAAATAGGATATGCTGGATATTTCAAACTTTACGTATATGATGGTTACGACTGGAAGCATTTAATTGACAATGAATTCTTTGAAAACAGGGAAAACCATTTTTCCAAGAAAGAAATGCCAATAGATAATTTCGAGTTTATCAAAGATACTGTTACATGTAAGGCAGGTGTGCTAGTTTATAAGACTTATAGAGAGCATTACACCACATATTTACATGAGATGAACGCTTTTAAAGGCAAAAAAGGTCATTTTAAGAAAGACAAATAAAGAACCAATGTAACAGTTGCTTTATATGTTTTGATAATATAGTTAAAGTATTTGAATTATGACATAGGAATAGCGAGCGAAACCTAGTAAATGTGACGCATGAAAACCTAAACTTAAAAAACCATACCATAATTATAAAGACTTAAGTATACTAGCAGACTGCACCTATAAAAACTAAATTTTAGAGCAGTTGCTTCACGTACGATTAACCGATATTATCATTCCTTATTGAGCGGCGAATTAACGCCGCACAATATCTTCAAATACTATATATTATTAGAAATAGCCTCATTTACTGCTTCTTCAAGTCCTTTTGAGGTTGGAACTGCCCCTTGTGCAAAGTTAGCCGAGCCGCCGCTTCCGCTTCCGCCCATTTTAGTTACAATGTGTTTAGCAACTTCAGCAGCATTTAGCTTACTTGTAAGACTTGCACCAAGTGCTACAACTACAATAGATTTATCTGTTGATTCATTTAATATTACTACAGCTTTATCATTTTGCGATTTAAGGCTATTATCAACCCAAGACTTAAGGTCTTTAGGGTTCATATTACTAATTCTGCAAATTGCAACTTCAATTCCTTCAATCTCTGTAGTACTCTCAAAACTTGTAGCTAAAATTTGTCTTTGTAAGTTAAACAGCTCTTTCTCTAAATTTTTCTGACCAGAAAGTAGGCTATCAACCTTGGTAACAAAATCATTAACTGGCACTCTTAACTGCGCTGAAGCATCAATTAAAATCTGCTCTTTATCATGAGTATATTTTATAGCATCTTCGCCTGTTACAGCTTCAATCCTTCTTACGCCCGCAGCAATTGCACCTTCAGATGTGATTTTAAATAAGCCAATATCACCTGTTCTTCTAACGTGCGTACCGCCGCAAAGCTCAACAGAATATCTTTTTGCGTTATCAAGCTCATCACCCATTGCAACTACGCGTACGTCATCACCATACTTTTCACCGAAAAGTGCCATAGCGCCACTTTCCATAGCATCACTATGTTTCATGAGTTTAGTAGTAGCTTCAGTATTATTTCTGATAAGCTTATTTACTTCTTGTTCAATCAGCCTGATTTCATAAAATGTTATTGGCTTGTTATGGCTAATATCAAAACGTAATTTTTCATCAGTAACAATCGATCCTTTCTGGGTAACATGGTTACCTAAAATCTTACGAAGCGCCGCATGGAGTAAATGCGTTGCACTATGGTTAGCTCTAACTTTCAAACGTTTTTCAACATCAATATGAAGCTGTACAGTTTGACCTTTTTTCACTTCACCACTTATAACATCTGCAAAGTGAACATGAAGATCATTAAACTTCTTAGTATCTTTAATAGCAAGATCCGCTGTATCAGTTTTAGCTGTTCCCATGTCACCTACTTGTCCGCCAGACTCACCATAAAATGGCGTTTGGTTTGTAATAAATAATACAGAATTTCCTTCTTTAGCACTATCTAATTTATTGTTGTCTTTAATTAATTCTAGAATTACACCTGTGGAATTTTCAGAGTTATATCCTAAGAACTCAGTTGCTCCGTGTTCAGCCTTAAGATCGAACCAGATTGTATCTGTTTTATTTTCACCAGAACCAAGCCATGACTTTCTCGCAAGTTCTTTTTGCTTTTGCATGCTTGCTTCAAAGCCTTCTGTGTCGACCGCTATGTCATCTTTTCTTAAAACGTCACATGTTAAATCAAGCGGGAAACCGTAAGTATCATAAAGCTTAAATGCAACTTCACCGCTTAGGGTCTTTTGTGAGCCAAGTTTATGAGTTTCTTCTTTTAAAATTTTCATCCCTCTATCAAGTGTTTCAGAGAATCTCTCTTCTTCCTGATAGATTGTATCGGTAATAAAATCTTTAGCTCTGATAAGCTCAGGATATGCCTCACCCATTTCACGAATTAAACTTGGAACAAGCTTATGCATAATATTGTCTTTAGAACCTAACTGGTTCACATGCCTCATTGCTCTTCTCATAATGCGGCGAAGAACATATCCTCTGCCTTCATTAGAAGGAATAACGCCATCTGCAATTAAAAATGATGTTGATCTTAAATGATCAGCAATTACTTTAAATGAAGGTAATATGTCATCAGTTGGTTTTACTTTAATTAGCTCAGAAGTTGCCGATATTAGGTTTTTAAACATATCAATCTGATAGTTATCATACTGCCCTTGCATTACAGCTGCAAAACGCTCTAAGCCCATACCTGTATCAATACTTGGCTTTGGAAGCGGATCCATTTTACCACCAGCTTTTTGTTCAAACTGCATGAATACCAGGTTCCAGATTTCTACATATCTTTCGCCGCCCTCATCTGGCTGACCAGGAAGTCCACCCGATAAATGCGCGCCATGATCATAGAAAATTTCCGAACAAGGACCACACGGGCCTGTATCACCCATTGACCAAAAATTATCAGATGTAGCAATTTTGATAATTCTGCTTTCTTCAACACCTAATTTTTTCCAGTAAGAATAAGCTTCTTCATCAGTATGATACACTGTAAAGTATAATTTAGACTTATCGATTTTTAGTTCACGTGTTAAATAATCCCATGCGAAATAAATTGCCTCTTCCTTGAAATAATCACCAAATGAGAAATTACCGAGCATTTCAAAAAATGTATGGTGACGCGCAGTATAACCAACGTTCTCAAGGTCATTATGCTTACCACCGGCTCTAACACTTTTTTGTGAAGTTGTGGCTTTTGAAAACTGCGGAGTTTCTACACCTGTGAAATAGTTTTTAAACTGCACCATTCCCGAGTTAGTAAACATAAGGGTTGGATCGTTATGTGGAATAAGCGAGCTTGAAGGAACGTGAGAGTGTCCTTTATCAACAAAATAATCTAAAAAGCTTTTACGAATGTCATTAACCGTAATCATAATCTACATCTTACAAAAATTTATTTATATAAAAAACTACTTAAATAATATTTCCCCCAGACTTATAATTCAAATAATTTGAAAGCTGGGGGAAATATTTTTTATGAAAAACTAACTAAACTTATTGTTTAGGAGCTTCTTCTTTCTTTGGAGTTGCTTCAATTTTTGGAGCAACTTCTTTTTCATTTACAGCAGGAAGCTTCGTAATAGCTGGTTTATTTTCTTCTGGTTTTCCAGGTATAGCATCAGGAGTTGTAACATTTGCACCTGATGTAAGTCCTAAGAACGCACCTAATAAATCTTGGCTATTAAGTTTGCCGAAGCTCATTTCGTTGCCTGCTTTGTTAAATACTAAATCATATGTAACAATAGCTGGTGTTTTGTTAGCTTCGTCAGCTTCTGTAGCAGTATTTGCATAAAGCTTAATTTTTTCGTTAACAACATTTTCATCTGTATTAAATAATACCGATAAAACTTTAGTTAACAGTTCGTGATTCTTAACAACAAATGTAACTTTAATTGCATCATGTTTAATATCACCTTTAGCAGAATAATTAAAATAATCTGACACAAAGCTAAAGTCTTCGATAACAAATTCTTGTCCATTTGTAAGATCAACTTCAGCATTAATCTTCATTTCATTATCTTTAGCAGCTAGTGATTTTACATATTCACGTAATTTTTCTGGAACATTGTTAATCTCTTCACCGATATGAGCTATTTTATAGTTTTGAATATACAATTTAACATCGTAAAGCTTCTTTTCTTTATCTTTTTTTGTTACAGAAAAATTAGATTTATCGATTGTATTTATAAGCTCTTTTTTATCTCCAGCTAGCTCATATGTTTTAAGCTGATTTGGTTGATTATATTCAAAGCTTTTAATCATATTCATCACTTCTTCAGATGTCATATCTTTCTTAGCAAAGTGCATTGATTTTTCAAGAGTCAAGTCGTAAGCGTTATTGCTTCCAAATTCCATGACTGTTTGTTTATCAGAACCTTCTGTTTTAATTGCAAGTTCTTTCGGCATAATTAATCTAAAATTATCAGCCATCACATTCGCTGAAAGAACAAGCTCATGATCAGATTCAAATTCTGTTTTAATATTTTTCCCTGATGGTTCAGGCGCAGTTAAAGTAAGTTTTGGTTTTGTAAGTACAAAATCAAATCTGAAAGGGAAACCACCTGATTTCATATCTTCATAAGTTAGTGCAGGGAAATCCTGAGCTAACGTATGTTTTAAATGGTGGCTTAAATTTGAGTGTGCAAGATTCCATACTAGTAAGTATACTAATAATAGAATTGCACTTAATATTGATATTCTTTTTGCGTTCATTTTTTAATCTCACATATTTCTTGTTGCGTTTGGCAATTTTACGGTAAGGCCATCTAAACCTTCTGTCATGATTATTTGGCAACCTAGTCTGGAAGTATGTGTCAAACCAAAGGCCAAGTCAAGCATATCCTCTTCATCCTCACTAGCTTCTGGTAGTTTATCAAACCATTCTTCATCGACAACCACGTGACATGTTGAACATGCAAGCGACCCTTCACAAGCACCTTCAAGGTCTATATCATTTGAATGCGCAACTTCTAAAAGAGAAACTCCAAGTGGAGCTTCTACTGTTTTTACAGTACCGTCCGTTTCAAGAAAATTTACTTTAATAGTCTGCATATTATTCTCCTTTTGTTTTTAAAGTATTTTCCAAGTCTTTGATATTCATGCCTTTTAACTTATTTGTCAGACCAAATTCCAAGTGTTTTTCTGCTACAAATTCAGCGATGTGTTCAAATTCTATAAAAATTTCTTCAAGATTTTCGATATCGTTATAATTATCAAGATTATTTAAAGTTTCAAGTAGTTTATCTAAACTCTTCACTTTTAAAATTGGCATATCAGCTATGGCAGAATTAATCTGACTTGCTAAAATCCTGATTTCCGCCCTTTTTTCGGCGAGTTTTCGTTTATTAAAATCTTCTCTAGCAAAGTCCATAGCATCTAAGATCATCTCTCTAATAGCTTCCTTTGGCAAACCGTAAGACGGGCTAACCTCAATTGTTTGCCTTGAGTTTGAAATTTCTTCCCACGCAGTTATTGTAAGCAAGCCATCAGCATCCATCATAAACTTGGTATGAATTTTTGGAATCCCTGCTTTCATTGGCGGAATATTTTTAAGCTCAAACCTAGCCAGTGACCTATTATCTTCGGCCATTTCCCTCTCACCCTGCACAATATGAAAGCTCATAGCAGTTTGACCATCTGTATACGTAGTATAACTTTGGGTAAAACTTGCCGGAATTGTGGTATTTCTTGGAATAATTTTTTCAACTATTCCGCCCATAATTTCTATTCCTATCGACATAGGGCAAACATCAAGTAACAAGTGACCTGAGCCTTTAATCAAGCTTTCAGCCTGAATTGCAGCGCCCATTGCTACAACTTCATCTGGGTTTAAATCGTCTAATATATTTATATCGAAAATATTGGCTATAGACTGTTTTATAACAGGCATTCTGGTTGATCCGCCAACCATAATAATTCCGTTAATTTCAGATTCATCGATGCCTGAATCGATAATTACTTTCTGTACTAACTTTAAAGTTTTAGAAGTAAGGTCTCGGGTAATTTCTTCAAATATTTCGCGTGAAATAGAAAAGTCATCAATAGTAGCATTTTCTTCTAAAGTTAGATTTTCTTTTAATTTTTTAGCTATTTCTTTTAGCTTAAGAGGCTCTAAATTTTTTGCACTTTCAAAGTTTGCTATTAAATAATCGTATATTTTGTCATCATAATCATCCCCACCCAGCTCACTATCGCCGCTTGATGCAACTACGTGGAAAACATTATTTTCCATACGTAGTAAAGATACATCAAATGTACCGCCGCCTAAATCGTATACCAAGTATATACCATTTGCATTTTTATCAAGCCCGTATGCTATTGCTGCCGCTGTTGGTTCGTTTATTAAACGCATAACATCAAGTCCTGCAATATTTGCGGCATCTTTTGTTGCTATTCTTGCGGCTTCATCAAAATAAGCAGGAACTGTTATTACAGCTTTTTTAATTTTTTTATTAGTTGCTTTTTCAGCTTTATCCTTAAGTCTTTTAAGTATCATTCCTGAGAGTTCAGGAGCAGAATAAACCTTATCAGCAAATTTTATACCTGGATTATCTCCAAAAACTGGCTCTATATCGTAAAACTTTTTAAAAGCTGCTGATTCAAGCAAACTTTTACCCATAAGTCTTTTAAAAGATGCTGCTGAACTATCACCTATATTAATAATAGAAGGTATAATTCTGCCTTCACTATCTTCTATTATACTTGCTTTACTTTCATGTGACAAAGCTACCAGTGAGTTAGTAGTACCAAGATCTATACCGATTGCGATTTCACTGTCTTCCTGATGTGGAAGCTTAGACTCGCCTGGCTCAGATATGTCGTATAATTTCATTTTTAATCTCTATTAGAATCTTATCTATGTACTGCATAGATATAGCAATTTCTGCAGCTTTTGCAAGATCGTCGTTTTTTAAGCTATTATCTGCATCCATTAACATTTTAGAAAATTTCGCTTTTAAATTAGCTTCCAGAGATTTGAGTTCTTTTACGTCGTTTGCTCTATTTATAATTTCATGAATCTCTAAAACTTCCATTAAAAGGTTCATAGATGGTTTTATGGTTGCATTCTCTTCATTAACTATAATGCCTTTAAGCTTTATAATATAGCTAAGACGCCTAACATCATGCGAAAGTACTCTATAAGCTTCGTTCACCATAACAGACTTATCAAGTATATTAAAGCTCACTTCATTTACTTTATCAGGATGAAATTCCTTTTGTAGATCCTGATATTTACCACGCAAATAATCTTTATCAATTATTACAGATTCAGGTAGATTAAATAATTCAAAATAGTTCATGATTAATTTTATTAAATAATTGGCATAAGAATACTTATGAATTTTTGTTGCAGTGAGCTTAATTGAATTACACCACATAAGCAATTACTTTATAAATAGATTGCCACAAAATACTACGTATTTTTTGCTAATAGACATTACTACAAAACCTGACGTCATCACGAGGAAAATGAAATTTTCCGTGGTGATCCATATTATAAACAAGGCTATTGATTATTTGAGGCTATAACAGATTTAGATTGCCACAAAATGCTGTGCATTTTTCGCAATGACTTACAGAGATTTCCGTCACCAAATTATGAAATTCTAAAGTAATGATGCATAGAAATTTCTGTATTTAAGTTAAATCTTTTCTGAAATTCGATTTTATTAGAGAATTTATAGGAGATAATTTTTTACCTGACGTAGTTACGATAATTAATTTAAATTTTATTGCAGTACAAGAAGTAACGAGTGAAAGCTAGTAAAACCTAGCTGAACAAGGAACGACGAAGTAATGCAATAAAAGATAAGTTAATTCAAATGTGGAAGGATTCGCCGCAACCACACCTACCCTTCTCATTGGGATTTACGAAAACAAAACCTGACTTAAATTTTTCTTCTACGAAGTCCATTGTTGTGCCTAATAGATATAGCTCTGCTTTTCTGTCGATTAGCACTTTTACGTCGTCTTGCTCTACTACTATGTCAAATTCTGTTACTGAATCTGCATATTCTACGGTATAGGAAAGCCCTGAGCAGCCGCCTGAACGTACGCCTACTCTTACACCTGCGCTTTCTTTATCACGTTTAGAGAGTAACTCTTTAATACGTTTTATAGCGTTTTCACTTATATTTATTACGGCACGTCTCGGCCTTGCAGTCTTTTCCATTTTAACCTTTAAGCTTTATGCTTATTTTTATAATCTTCGATTGCTGCTTTAATTGCATCTTCTGCTAAAATTGAGCAGTGAATTTTTACAGGTGGTAATGCAAGCTCTTTAGCTATATCGGTATTTTTAATGGTCATAGCTTCATTGACACTTTTGCCTCTTACCCATTCTGTAACTAATGAGCTTGATGCAATTGCAGATCCGCAGCCAAATGTTTTAAATTTAGCATCTTCAATAATGCCCTGATCATTTACTCTAATTTGCAGTTTCATTACGTCACCGCAAGCTGGCGCGCCAACTAAGCCTGTACCTACGTTTTCATCATCTTTATTTAGTGATCCTACGTTTCTTGGATTTTCGTAGTGATCGATTAATTTTTCACTATATGCCATTTTTTTCCTCCGTTTTACCCTTGATCACAATGATCAAAAGCAGTTTTTTAAATCTACTACCAATTAGTAAAAATCATATTTTTATTCCTTTAAAATAAATTTTTCAAATATTTCAAATAGTAGGCGCAACGAGTGAAAGCTAGTAAAACCTAGCTGAGCGAGGCGCAACGCACTAGTTGACGTATTTCAAAAATTTATCAATGGGCGGCCCAGTTGATTGATTTTAAATCTACACCATCCTGGAACATTTCCCAAAGTGGGCTCATTTCTCTTAATTTTGCTATGCTGCTTTTTACTGTAGCAATCGCATGTTTTACTTCTTCTTCTGTAGTAAACCTTCCAAAACCAAACCTTATTGATGTATGAGCAAGCTCTTCATCAAGCCCTAAAGCCCTTAAAACATATGACGGTTCAAGTGACTCTGATGTGCAGGCAGAACCTGAAGACACTGCTAAATCTTTAATTGCCATAATCATTGACTCACCTTCAATGTATGCAAAGCTAAGGTTTAGGTTACCAGGATATCTAGCGTCTTTATCACCGTTTAAGAATACTTCAGGAATATCTCTTACTATTTCAGAATAGAACATATCAAAATATTTTTTGAGCATATCATGGTCTTTCTGCATTTCTTCACCAGCAATTTTTGCCGCTTCACCAAGCGCCACAATAAGCGGTGTTGATAAAGTACCAGAGCGCATTCCTCTTTCCTGACCTCCACCATTAATAATTGGCTCAAGTCTTACTCTTGGTTTTCTACGCACAAAAAGAGCGCCTATTCCTTTTGGAGCATAGACCTTATGACCTGAAATACTTAGTAAATCAATATTCATTTCATTCACGTCAATTGGGAGCTTCCCAAAACCCTGTGCAGCGTCTGTATGGAAAAACACACCTTTTTCTTTACAAATTGCACCAATTTCTTTAAGTGGCTGAATCACACCTATCTCGTTATTTACAAACATAACTGAAACAATAGAAGTCTGATCTGTAATTGCGTTTTTAAGCTCATCTAAATCAATGAGTCCATTTGGCTTAACTGGCAGATAAGTTACCTTAAATCCATCTTCTTCTAAATGCCTGCAAGCATCTAGAACACATTTATGCTCGGTTGCAACAGTTATAATATGGTTTTTTTTATCTTTATAAAACCTTGCCACACCTTTAATTGCAAGGTTATTTGACTCAGTAGCACCTGAAGTAAAAATTATTTCCTTACTATCTGCTTTTATAAGCTTCGCTATCTCTTCTCTTGCATTTTCTACTGCTTTTTCTGCTTCCCAGCCATATGCATGGCTTCTGGAATGTGGGTTACCGAATTTCTCGGTAAAATAAGGAATCATTTTATCCATAACCCTGGGATCAACCGGAGTTGTAGCTTGATAATCCAGATAAATTGGTAATTTTAACGACATATTTCCTCTGTTTTTACATTCTTTTGGTATATTTCATCCCAAACTTTTATAAACTCTTCAATCTCATTTTTAGTAGTAAACTGCGAAGTACTAACCCTTACCACGCACCTCGCCTCACTCTCATTCATTCCTTGCGCAAGCAGTACATGAGAGGCTGCAATTTTCCCTGAAGAACATGCAGCACCCGAACTTATTGCAATGCCTGCCATATCAAACGATATTAACTGCGTTTCATTTGGAACATCTGGCATATATATTAAGCTTGTATTAGGAAGCCTTTTTGAGCCTTGCGATATAATTTTTGCACCTTTTCTTTTAAGAATCTCGGTTTCAAGGAATTTTTGATTATCAACACAAATACTGGTATAACTGTCTATATTACTTACAGCAATTTCAATTGCCTTTGCCATACCAATTATGCCTATAGTATTTTCAGTACCTGCCCTAAGCCCCTGATTCTGACCGCCACCTTTATGCATTGGCGCAAGCGGTATGCCGCGTTTGATAAACAGCGCCCCAACTCCCTGAGCGCCATGAATTTTATGGCTTGATAATGTAAATGCATCTAAATCTAAACTTGCTAAATCAACTTTAACCTTGCCAACTGCCTGAATCATATCTGAATGAAGCATAGCGCCATATTTTTTAGTGATTTCGCGTATCTTTACAATGTCCTGAATCACACCAGTTTCATTATTAGCATACATAACAGATACTAGCGGCTTGTTATGTTTTTGAATCTCTACTTCAAGCTGATTTAGGTCTATATGACCATTATTATCAACATCTATAAGCATTAAGTCTTCTCTACTATTTAGTATAGAAGCATGTTCTGTTTTAGATGTAATAACTTTTACATTTTCAATATAGTTTACCACCCAGTTATTTGTCTCAGTGCCAGATGAAGTAAATATAATTCTATAATCGTTTTTATTTATATTCAGAGACTTACATATAATATCTTTGGCATTTTCGATGTACTTTCTTGCTTCTCTTCCCAAATTATGAACCGAAGAAGAATTCATAGGTTTTGACACAAATTCAGACATATACGCCCACACTTCAGGAAGTATGTTAGTTGTAGCGTTATTATCTAAATATATATTATGCATTGCTAAACTTACCGTTTTTAAAATCTTCAAGTGTCACAGATGTTAAATAAGCTTCAATCTTGATACCAAGCTCATCCCATAAGTCATGGGTTGCGCACTTTGCCCCATTTGGCATACAACCAGCTAATCCGTCGTTAGTGCATCTTACAATTTTTATAGGCTCTTCGACTGCATGAATAATTTCAGCGATTGATATTTCTGATAAATCTTTAGCGAGTGTATAACCCCCACCAGGACCTTTAACAGACTGAACTATATCATTTTTACGGAGTCTTACAAAAATCTGCTCCAGATAATTAAGAGGGATACTTTGTTTTTCAGCAATATCCGCTATAGTTGTTGGGGTATTGCGGTTTTTATTCATGGCCAAATAAACCATAGCCATCACAGCGTATCTACCCTTGGTTGTTAGCATCATGATAAGAAAGTACCATAAAAATGTTGCCACTTATGCAAAAACATTGCATTTCGTAAAAAATTTTTCTAATATATTGAAGAAAGTTATATAATACCCTATTAAATTAGTCAAGTATTCCGGGAGAATAAATTACATGCCAGAAGTTATTATTAGTGGTTCAGAAGGTAGAATCGAAGCAAGATATACACAAGGTAAAGAACCTAATGCACCTGCGGCACTTATACTTCATCCACATCCGCAATATGGCGGCACTATGAATAATAAGGTAGTTTATAATCTATACAGCCAGTTTGCTGCTAAGGGATTTTCAGTACTTCGCTTTAATTTTAGGGGCGTTGGAAGATCTAGTGGTACTTTTGACCATGGTATTGGTGAGCTTATCGACGCAGCTATCGCGCTCGACTGGCTACAACTTCACAATCCATCTGCTTCAAGCTTCTGGATTGGCGGATTCTCATTTGGCTCATGGATTGCCCTTCAGCTTCTTATGAGAAGACCTGAAATTCAAGGCTTTATTGCTGTTTCTCCTCCTGCAAATAAATATGACTTCTCATTTTTATCACCTTGCCCTTCTTCAGGTATTATTATTCAGGGTGATGCAGATTCAATTTCTACAGAAGAATCAGTAAGTAAGCTGGTTTCTAAAGTTGCTAAACAAAAAAATATCGAAATCGATTACACTGTAATACAAGGTGCAGATCATTATTTCCGTACTACTATGGATCAGTTTAATCAGGCAGTTAATGAATATATTGACAGAAGACTAATTCAGCTATCAGAAGGCGGATATAAAAAAGTTGACAGACGCAGAAGAAAAGTAACAATTTCTGAAGATGACGAAGAATAAAATTCTTTAAAATTCAACAACTTAATTGAAATTCTAATTTTGCTTTAGCCTTTTACAATTTTGTGATATCATTAAATTATTAATAAATATCACAAATAATGAAGGGTAATATGGGCAAAGAGAGTCAAGCAAGCATTCAAAATATATTAGATGAATGCGACCAAATTCAAAGCAAGATAATTAACACTACAGCTAATCATCTTCAGCTTGAAAATATTCCGTTTAAAGATCTTTTAAGAGAATCGGCTTACACTAACTTAGATTATTCACAGAAAGCGGACACTAAAAGCAGTTACAGCCCTGTAGAGTCGCATATAAGATTAATGAATGATTTAGCTAAATCAACATTTAAAGATGCCGCTGCTTACCAAAATAATCCAAAGGTTGCCGCAAAATTAAAAGAAACTCAGGAATTATTAAATTCTCTACAAGACCCCAAGAAAAGAGAAGACTTTTATAAAAAAGGTTTTAAAGATTATGCCGATATGGCTTTAACTAAAATGATAGTGAATAATTTAAATATTGAAGATAATAATCAAAAAAACAAGGCAATAGATGCAGTACTTAAATCTGTAAAAAATGCTAATTTACCCTTAAAAAACTTTTACGATAACTATATTCATACATTATCAGAACACAATGTTAGCAAAAATTACCAAACTATTTTACCTGAATTAAAACCTTACATATCCCAAATTAAAGATTCATTAAACTGGAAAGATCCTATAAATCCAGATATTATCAAAAAAATTGCGGGCAATTCTTTAGAAAAAATGCATAAAGAACATGGCTTAAAAGATCAGGTATCGAGGCTTACAGATAAAATATCTAATAGTCTTAATTATACTAAGCAATCTAAAGGAAAAGTCGTGGATTTGATTAATAAAATTTGCAAGGAATCAAAGATAGAAAATTTAAACCCAACTATTACAGATCTAATCATCAAACGCATTAAAGAGAATTCTGCAATTAAAGAACAAGATGAAAATGGCAAACCAATACGTCATTTAACTTCAGAATCTATCAAAAGAATTGAAAAAGATCTTATAAATGATGTAAAAGAACTTAAAGGTCAAAGCCCTGAAAGTTTATCAAACAAAATGACTAAAGCTTTAGGTTTAAATAAAGAATCAGCTGGTAAACTGACCAATTTAATTCATAAAATTTGTGAAGAAAATCACATAGCAGAAATTGATAAAAATACAGCAAACATTATTGAAAAACACGTTAAAGAAAATGCAAGTAAAGTTAAATCAAAAGGCGTAGGATCTAAATCATCTATGAACATTGATACTTTAGCAGTTGATCTAATAGAACATAAGGTTCAAAATGAGATTAAAGCGCAGCATGAAGTTAAAGCTAAAGTAGGAAATCCTTTAAAGCCAAAAGCTGAACCTGAAAAACAAACAGAAACAGCAAAACAAAATGCAAGACCAGTTAACAGAAGCCGTCGTAATAGTACAAATCAGAATTTAGATTCAGATACAATGAGGAAAGCTTTGGAAGAATTTAAAACTGAACCGAAAAAACCTAGTATTAATACAAATACTAGAAATAGGGCTAACGCTACTAGTAAGCAAACTCCAACCAGAAATTTTTAGATTTCGTAAAAGCCCAAAAATTATTGGGCTTTTACTATTTTATTGTTAGACGAAACTTCCATTCCATTTAGAACAAGCATTACAACACCTGCTATAATTGAAAGCCCAGGTATAATAGTAAGACCCCACTGCATTGCTTCAGCTTCCATCATACCACCAGCCTGAAGACTTGTAATTGCCTGACCAATAATACTGTGGAAAACGTAACCAAAAATCATGATCATCATATTTGCAACCGAAGCAGCAAGCGTTCTGCTTTTTTCAGGAGCATATTCAGAAGCCTTATATATTCCAATTACCTGATACGAAGCTGCACAACCAAGCATAACCATCATAAACCCTGCAATAAACTGGTTTGTAGGCATGAGGAAAATTACGTATAACATTCCAAAACCCATCATGAATGCACATATAGCAAGCATTAAAAAATATTTGCCCATTTTCTCTGTGAGTATTCCAAGTATTGGGGTAAATGCGCATATTGCCACATACACAACAGAAACAAGCGCAGGACCTTCATATTCTCCAAAACTTTTTACATTTTTCATGAAAAGCGGGCCCCAAATGTCGGCAAAACCTTCAATAACACCAACCATAAGACCTAACATAATACTAATATTGATAACGTACTTGTTGAGTAAAACAGTTTTAGCGTCATTAATCATATCTTTAACGCTAACTTCACTATTGTTAGTTTCATTTTTAAACAGAACGCTAATTAAGCCAAATAAAACTGCACCTAATATCATTAAAAGATTTACAGCATAATCAAAACCAAATGTATTCTTTATTAAATTAAGTGGCGCACCAGCATATAAAGGACCCATAAGACCAATTGTAACCGAATAACCAATCATTTGTGAGAATTTATTATGCGCAAAGCAGCTTGAAACTATCTTAAATAATCCAAGTATTGCCGCAGATGAACCAATACCTGTAATAAGCCTGCCTATAACTACCATAGACCATGAATCAGAAAATACTATTGGCGCAATACCCAGTATTACAAGCGACACATAAGCAAGCATTTGTTTTTTTAAGGCAAACCTATCAAGCATTATTCCAATTGGAACGTGCGCTAAGGAATAACCAATATAATAAACACCAGAAAACTGACCGAAAGCCGCAGAATCCACCTGAAAACGGTTTTGAATATCCGTAATCATTACACTTGGCGCAACTCTTACAATATATTGATATAGTAAAAATACAGAACCTATAGCCCATAGTAAAATTGGATTAACTTTGTTTTCCTGTGAAGTGCTCATTTTGATCGCTCTCCTATTGATATTATTTGTTGATTTAGTTTTGAAAATAAGGCTGCAAAGATGCAAGAGTAAAAAGATATTATAGCGGACAAACCGCGACTGTGGCCGCTGCGCACATCACAGCGACATGAATAAAAAGATTAGTTGATGTATAAAAACTTTTTTCCATAATAGTGATAAACTAGCATCATGATAATTTTTAGTCAACCAATTTTTAACTTCTTAGACGTAAAAGCCATTCTGCGAGTAAAATATGGCAAGCTTAAAATATCTTTTAGTTTAAAATATATTCATTTTTTAAACCTTGAGATATAAAGTATTTTAGGTTAGATTAAATACAGGAATGACGAGCGAAACCTAGTAAAATCTAGGTAAGCAAGGAAATGACGCATATATAATCAATATAAAATACTTTATAAATGGAACAACAGGAAGTTTTAACTATTGCACACGATGCTATTATAGTACTAATGAAAGTTGGTGCGCCTATATTGCTTGTTGCTTTATCGGTTGGTTTGATAATCTCGCTATTTCAGGCACTTACACAGATTCAGGAAAATACATTATCTTTCGTTCCTAAAATGATAGCTATTTTAGTATGCCTTATGATTGCTATGCCATGGATGGGATCTCAGCTCAGAACCTTCAATGAAAGGGTTATGGAAAAAATCATAGGAATACCATAATGCTTAACAGCCTTTCAGACCTTACTACTCAGGTAGTTGTTAGTTACTTCCTTATATTTTGCCGTATTGGCGCGGCATATATGACAATGCCAGCACTTGGTGAGGCTTATATATCCACAAGAATCAGGCTTATAGCAGCAATTATTACCAGCATTGTAATTGTACCTGTTGTTGACAACGCATTTAAAGGAGTTCATGAAAATGTTATGATCATGACCCTCCGCATATTTAATGAGGTTCTTATAGGCGTTATAATGGGGTTTTTGGTTAAGGTACTCATGGCAACTATTGGCTTATGCGGTATTATGATTTCATCACAATCAGGGCTTTCATCTGCCATGATGTTTGACCCTAATACAGATTCACAAGGTGTTGTAGAGGGTAACTTTTTAAGTGCGGTGGTTGTTGTGTTAATTTTCGTAACCGACATGCACCATCACTTATTATATGGTATTGTCCACAGTTATAAAGTTTTCCCACTGCTTCATACTATTAACTATGAGCATTTAGCAAACGACATTTCACACCTGATCGGCCAGAGTTTTATCATGGCATTTAAAATGGCAAGCCCACATATTGTTGTGGGCATTATTTTGATGTTCTCTGCTGGTATTTTATCAAGGCTTATGCCGAATATTCAAATTTTCTTCCTGCTTATGCCAATACAAATTCTGGTAAGCTTCACACTTATGACCCTAACACTCGGTTCAATAATAATGTGGTATTTTGAATTTTTAAGCGAAAACATCAACAAAATGTTCGGGCTTTAGTTACTTCCCTTTTGCCTGATTTTCTTTAGCTTTTTGCTCAACCATAGCTCTAAAATCAACCATATCTTTCTGGCTTGTTCCTAATTTTGGTAATATATGGTAGTTTATAATATCCGAAGGAATAACAATTACGTTAGTTTCTGACTGTTGATTAGAGTTATTAGTACTCGTAACTTCCAAACTTAATTGAAAATCTCTACATATTGATACAATTTGCTGTGTCATTTTAAATCTTTCAATATATGACTCAAACTTAGCATCTGTAAGTGGCTCGCTATTTGCTTTATAATCAGCAGCAATCATCTTACCTAAAAACGGTAACGAATCCTTAAGCTTGTTATAGTACTTATATGATAATTTATTAAAATAACTAAGTGGCATATCAGGAATATTATGCTTGCCTAACAATTCCTTAAACTGTTTTTCACTAGTTACTTCTAGAACTCTGACTACTTCAAAATCACCATCAATTCTTGCTAAATACAATGCTGTATCGCCACCTGTGCTTTTCTGATTAACATCCGCTTTTGCCTCTATAATTGCATTCACCACATTTAAATGACTATTCTCTGATGCCAAGTGTAAAGGTGTATTGCCATCTTTATCTTGTAAATTAACATCTGCTTTTGCTGCTATTAGTGCATTCACCACATTTAAATGACCATCCCTTGCTGCAATGTGTAAAGCTGTATTGCCATATGCATCCTTGAAATCAACACTACAGTTTGCTGCTATTAGTGCATTGACCACCTCTAAATGACCATCCCTTGCTGCAATGTGTAAAGCTGTATTGCCATATGCATCCTTGAAATCAACACTACAGTTTGCTGCTATTAGTGCATTCACCACCTCTAAATGACCATTCCCTGCTGCACGGTGTAAAGCTGTATTGCCATTTTTATCTTGTAAATTAACATCTGCTTTTGCTGCTATTAGTGCATTCACCACCTCTAAATGACCATTCCCTGCTGCACGGTGTAAAGCTGTATTGCCATATGCATCCTTAAAATTAACACTACAGTTTGCTGCTATTAGTGCATTCACCACCTCTAAATGACCATTCCTTGCTGCTTTTAATAAAGCTTCATTCGTATTTTTCATATTTTTCGTCCTGTTTAAAATTATCTGTTCTATAGATTTATTACTTCCCTTTCGCCTGATTTTCTTGTGCCTTTTGATCTACCATGCTTCTAAAATCAGCTATAGCTTTATGGCTAGTTCCTAACTCATTTAATATTAGGTTAGAAATCTCAGGAAGAAGTCCTTCTATATTAAATTTTTTGCATACTGATGCGTAGTCACGAAACTTTGTAATATATGCCTCAAATTGAGCATCGGTAAGTGGCTCGCTATTCGCTTTATAATCAGCCGCTATCATCTTACCGATGTAAGGCAAAGATTCCTTAAGTTTGTTATAATACTTAGGCGAGAGGTTTTCAAAATAATTAAGTGGCATATCGGGAATATTATTTTTGGCTAACAATTCCTTAAATTGCTTTTCTCCAGCAGCTTTAAGAGCATTTGCAATATCATCGGTTTTTGCCGACTGTAAAGGTGTTTTATTATTTATAGTCTTTATATTAACATCCGCTTTTGCTGCTATAAGTGCTTTTACTACCTCTAAATGACGACCAATTACTGCACAATGTAAAGCTGTATGGCCAAATTCATCATATAAACTAAGATCCGCTTTTGCTGATATAAGAGCATTGACTACCTCTAGGTATCCAGACAATGCTGCAATGTGTAATGGTGACATACCTAATTCATTTTTTGTATTAACTTCAACACCTAATGCAATATATAAAAGCGCAGGTTTTAATTCATTAATTTGAATAGTCATGTATAACAAAGTATTATCAGAAAATCTTTGATCATTTAAATTTTGTAAAAAATTTGAAAACCCTTGAGGATCATGTTTAGCTTTTTCAAGTATAACCCTTGCCCAATCTTTCCAATAATCTAATAGTTTGTCATTTGTACCTGCACCTTCAAGAATATGTATAATTTCTTCAGATTTGATATAAATTATTGCTTTATTTAAAGATGTTTTGCCTTCTTTATCCCTTGCATTAACGTCTGCACCTAAAGCTATAAGAGATTTAACTATATCTACATGACCATTTTCTATTGCCAAATGTAGCAGTGGGTTTCCCTCTTTATCTTTTAAGTTGACATCCTTACCTTGGGCTATAAGTACATTAAGTGTATCTAAATCACCTTTTATAACAGCTTCTACTAAAGCTTCTTCCATACTTTTCATAATTTATACCATTAATAATTCTTAAAAATTTAAGCAAAAAATAATATAATATTAACTATTTGTCAATATAGTTTTAATATAATATTTCTATTTATAGAGCTATTTAAATTTATGATAACTTATTATAGCCCCTTCAAATTCCTCAATTTAAGTATTTCTTTTCCTGAAAAAAGTATTATTGTGAGAGCCAGAAAGAATATAAAAAAGGTTAAATATCATGAAAATATATGTTCATAATACTCTTACTAAGCAGGTAGAAGAGTTTATGCCTGAAAGTGATAATATAAAAATGTATGTTTGCGGCCCTACGGTTTATGACAGACCACACATAGGAAATGCAAGATCGGCGTTAGTATATGACCTTTTTTACAGGTTTTTCAGGGAAATGTATGGCCGTGAAAACGTAACTTACGTTAGAAATATTACAGATGTAGATGATAAAATCATAGCAAAAGCTAAGGAAAATGGTGTTAAAGTCCATGATTTAACCCGCGAAATAACAGATTTATTTCATGACGACCTTAATTATCTTGGCTGCTTGCTACCTAATTTTGAGCCGAAAGCTACTGAAAACATTGATAAAATGATAGAAATCATAGCACACCTTATTCAAAATAAGCATGCATATGTAGCTAATAACCACGTATATTTTAGCGTTGAGACTGATGAAAACTATGGCAAACTTGCAGGCAGGAACTTAGATGAACTAAAAGCAGGGGCAAGGATAGAAGTTGAGGAAAATAAGCACCATCCGGCGGATTTTGTACTTTGGAAGCCTATGGATAGCGAAGATACCTTAGACAGCGTTTTTGATAGCCCGTGGGGCAAAGGCAGACCCGGCTGGCATATAGAATGTTCAGCTATGAGCAGTAGATATTTGGGTAATAATTTTGACTTCCATGGTGGTGGTGCAGACCTTATGTTCCCACATCATACTAACGAAATCGCCCAAAGTACCTGCGCTTTCAAAGGATCACATTATGCAAAATACTGGGTTCATAATGGCTTTGTGACAGTAGATGGCGAAAAAATGAGTAAGTCTTTAGGCAATTTTACAACCGTATATGATATGCGAGAAAAGGGCATAGATGGTAGCGCTCTTCGCTTAGCACTTCTTAGCACGCATTACCGTAAACCACTGGATTTTAACGAAAAATTACTTGATGACTCCGAAAAAGCACTTAAGGCATTTAGAAAAAATCTAAGTCATAATGATCATTTCAGGGATGATGAGATCTTAGAGTATTTAGCTGATGACCTTAATATATCCATGGTTATAGCCCGCCTTCATGAGCTTAGCCGCGACAATACTGACGAGTCAGTTGCTAAACTAAACTGGGCTTTAGACTTACTTGGTCTAAATTATACTACAAAAATCCATACAATCAGTGACTTAGAGATAGAAAGTCTGATACATGACAGGCAAGATGCAAAACTCCAGAAAAACTATGCTGAAGCCGATAAAATAAGGCAGTACCTTCTTGATCAAGGGATTACGATTGAGGATACTAAGGATGGGACTAAATATTACAGGTAACAACAATGCATAAAATTTCAAAGTTTAATGATTTAATAGAAAAATACGACCTATTTTTATTTGACCTTTGGGGTGTTGTGCATGATGGAAATTCATTATATATCAATGTGTTAAACACCTTAAAAGAATTAAAACGTCAAAATAAAAAGGTGCATTTTATATCAAACGCCCCTCGCCTTAATTCGGCTGTAAAACCCGTACTTGAAAGGCTTGGCGTTAACCCTGACCTATACAGTGGTATAACCTCATCTGGCGATACCTGCTATGAGATGCTTAAAACTAAAACTTATGGTGAAAAATATACTTATATTGGTCTTGATAAAGATATCGGCATGATTGATGATTTAGGATATTTTAGGATAAATCCAGGATATTATCCTGATTTTATCCTGTGCCATGGATATTTTGGAGATAATCGTGATGATGAAATTCACAATATTCTAGAAATGGGAATTTCTAAAAATTTAACCATGATCTGTGTAAATCCTGACCTCACAGTTATCAACATGGGAAGAACTCTTTACTGCGCTGGTAAAATAGCTGAAAAATATAAAGACATGGGCGGAAACGTTAAATATTTCGGCAAGCCATACGAGGATATTTATAATCTTGTATGCCATAACTATGATACCCCAAAGTCCAGGATTTTGGCAGTGGGTGATAGTTTGTATACAGATATTCTGGGGGCAAATAACTTTGGTATAGATTCCTGCCTTGTTACTCAGGGAATTTTTAACGAAAAACTTGGCAAACATTTAGAGAATAGTATATTTACTAATAATATCAACGACTTAAGCAGTAAGTATAATGCAAGACCAAGCCACATTATTCACGAGTTTTAATATCTCCAGGGATGTTTTAGGCATACCTGATAAAGCAATCAAAAACCATATCTATACCGCAGAATACTGGTATTTCTTAGGCGATGAGGATGTTGATAATATCATGAAATCTATACTGATCATCAACAAGTTTCATAGCTATTTTCATTTTGAGCAGACCGCACTGTACCTATTCAAGGCTTTGATAAATAAAGAAAAGAGCGCGTATTATATTGAAAAATCCTTATTTCAGGATCATCAGAATAAAGCGGCAATAGATGCTAAAAATGGTAAGGAATTAGGCATAGAAGACATCCTTGGATACCCGCACAATATAAGGACAGATGACGACTTTTTAAAATTTGCGCTAATTGATTACACCCCAGCAGAACTACTTTTTAGCCATAGAAAATTATTCATGCAAGCAACTGAATTTTATAGAAATAATGACATTATAAACGCTGAAAAATTCATTGATGATGCAATTAATTTGATAGAAGAAAAACATGATTTATATCATAAAAATGCAGCCATTTGCTACCTAAAACGAGCTTATATATTTGAAAAACATGACCGAATTGAACTAGCTAAAAACGACCGCATTAAAGCAAATGATTTATACAACTGGCTTGCAAATACCATATAAGTAAAGCCCTGCAAACATTCAGGGCTTTACTCATTAGCGATTCTTAGCTCATATGTATAGTATTAGACTTTTTATTACGCTCATCTATAATCCTCTGCTTGAAGTCCCTTGACTTACTTGCAGTTTCTCTATTGATAATCGATAAAGATTGCAAATCTCTTGAACTTAGATATTTAGCAATATGCTCTGTACCTATTTCAAATGGTAGAGCGTTAAGGCATGTATTAGAGTTTGTAAGTTCAGCATCTGATTCTGTTGAAACAGCAGGAACCTCTTCAGTAGCGTTTTTAATTAAACTTTTTGTCATGTCTTTAGTTAAAGCTTGTGTTTTTTGCATAGCTTCTTTAAACATTTCATTACCTAAATCAGGGTTGGTAACAAACTTGACTAAATCTTCTATTGAAAAATCTTCAATAAAATTTGGAATAATCTGATCAATAACACTAATAATTTTTACGATAATGTTTTGATTTAATGATTGATACTTTTTTAATACTATTGAACATAATCTAAAATCATATTTTATTAGATCTACAATTTGTAAGTTAGAATTTAATAAATTTATAGCATTATCATTTGTTATATCATTTAAGAGAACAGGATCACATTTAGCTAAATTAATAATTTGATCAAAACTAACATTTAGTCTCAGTAAATTGATAATTCCTTTTGAATTTAGCAAAGCAAAACAATCAACATTATTCAGACTTCTAATTTGATTAAAAGTAAGATCAGTCTGCATTAACAGTTCTATAATATTAAAAATTCTAGAGCTAATTTCATTTGATTCATTGCATTTAAATATATCAACTATTTCATCAAAGCTTATTTGCTTAGTATTTAATAATAAAACAATCAATTCATGATGATCAGATATAGAATATATACTTATTTCAATAAGACTTTGAATTTGTTCAAAGGTAATATGTGAATCTAATAATTTTATAATACGATCACTATAAAACAAATCTATATTTTTATTAATCAGGTAAATAATTTGATCAAAGGTAATATTCGCATCTAATAATTCTATAATGTTAGCAGAGCTTTTAATTATTAAATTATTTGTGGTCGTGTATTTAGATAATTTAATAATTTGATCAAAGGTAATATTTGAATCCAGCAATTCTATGATATTTTCACTAATATCAATAACATACTCATTAGTTTCCAAAAGAATCATAATTTGATCGAAACTAATATTTGCGTTGAATAGTGTTATAACATTACTAAATATATTAGTTGAACTACTATAATGTGTACTCTTAAATTTTAGGAGAGTAATTATATTCTCCAAACTCATTTTATCAGTATGAAATAATTGTATAATATCATCAAGATGTAGAAGAAAATCCATATAGCATTCTGGATCAATCTTATCTTTATTTATCTTGATATATTCAATTAATTGTTTTTCATTTAATATACTAAACTTCATTACCACCTTTCTAAACCATTAATTAATACAATACAACTAACGTTTCATTAATAAAATGTCAATATTTATTAAAATTTATATGGGAAAATATGATATGTATAGTAATTTTTACTAACTGATTTTCACTTTAGGGGCTTTAGGTTTGGTAAGTCTTACAACTACTGTATTTGCTATAAGATCATGAATTGCCCTGTGACGAAGCTCAAATTTAGCAAAAATCATAGGAACTAAAAAGGTTATCGCAGTAATAACAGATGATATATTGCGAACGACTAACTGGAATATATTAGGTTTAGAATACGTTCTGCTATCAAGAATTCTAAGACCAAAGAGCCATTTTCCTGGAGAAGTTGAGTATTTATTATTAACCCAAATTAAAAAACCTATACTTAATGCAAGCACTGTTCCCTGAGTTAGAATCTGAGATAATATATAATTATTCATAAAATCCATATTCATGATTCGAGGGTCATTAAACGCTTTTATCAGACTTGGAAATCCAGGGTCTTTCGACAGATATGACATAATAATTTGCTGACCTTCCTTTACAACTTCAAACTTCGATTTAAAAATCCAGGTTATGAAATGTATAAGCGGATAAGATATAAATGTAATAAGCATAAGATCAAAAGAAGCAGCATAAATGCGGCGAGAAACTTTTGGATATGAAATATTTAGCTCACCAGTTTTTTGAGGATATACCAAAAGCTTTGGATTTATTGTCTCTTCTTTTAAAAACGGCAAATATTTTTTTAACATATCTTACTTTCTAAGGGTAACCTTTTCTGAGGGTTTCTTCTTTTTCACACTATCTGCAAGATCTAAAGGCAATGTTTCATTGAAAATACAAACAATGTCAGGACCATTACGAAGTGTAAATCTGCTAGCAACTCTTTCAATAACAATGTATTTTCCCGCTACACGGAAGTTCACAACAGACTCTTTTGCCTGAGAATCTACTAAGAATATTGCAGGAACCTCAGCATTTTTATCTCTAAATTCCATATAGGTGAATTCACCATCATCAAACACCTTAACAGGAGCCATGGCATCAGGACCGCTCATAGTATAATTAAAGTTGTATTTTTCAGGATTTGATAAGTCAGGTAAAGCTATACCACCATTACCGCCAATACCAGCGCCAATGCCAGCTGTACCCTCTTCAGGATATACGAATTTTACGTTAAATACCATTTCGGGATCGTTAATATCTGTAGCTTCCTTACCGTGAAGCTCAAAATGATATACTCTTTTATTAGTAATTAAAGTCATATTTGTAGTAGGATTTGCTTCAACTGGCTTTAAAAACAAACGCTTTCCTGATGGGACTAACTGCCATGCAACCGAGTCACCTATTGAAATATTGTCAATTGTTTCTGACTCCTCAAACTCAATGCTTGCCTGATATCCGAAAAATCCCGTAAACTTAATTACATCTTCAGGGTTGTAAACAACAACACGAAGCCTTCCATCAATCATTGTAGGCTTAGGTTCTCTAAGCGCATGAGCGCTTGTTGTTGTTAATAAAACTATAATAAAAGCAGCGATTACCTTCATATAAATACATCCAATATCTTATTTATCAATAATTCTATACTCATTAACTTGAAAAATCAAAGGTTTTTGATACTCAATAATATCTTTAATATTTGTAAGCTCAAAACGGAGGAAGACTTTTTTATCAATAGTTACCTGTTCACCTTTGGCATAGTCCATTTTCATACTTTTAATAGTAACTTCAGCCTCTTCTGCATTTTGATTCTGGTCTAATAAAAATCTTATATTAATATTTTGTGGCATAATTTTAATAAAATCTTTATTTTGGCTAATTTGGGCGTCATTTTCAAAATTTTGAATATCTTTAAAGAAGCTCTTAAGCACTGATTTTGATGAATTTCTTCTAATATAATCTATTTGCTGAGTGATATTTGCAGTATCATAAACTTCGTATTTACTAACGTATTTTTTAAGCATAAATTCTGCTACAGCCAATTGTTCGGAAATTGGGTGAGTAAGCTCTGTTAATGTCAGCTTCTGCTTTGTTTCATCTTTAATACTGGTAAAGTAGAAATATTCTTCTGTGCCAAATGTGCCGTCTTTATATGTAGCAAACAAAATAGAAGTCATGGCCATGATCAGGGTTAATATAAGAGCTATGAAGATACGCTGACTGGCTGGATAAACATAATTAAATGAATACCACTCAAGGGCATCATGATAATAATCCCCAGACTTTAAGTTTCTAAATATTGATTTTTGAATATCATCCATTATTTTAGCAGAAACAATTCATTTATTATTAATACTTTATCATAATATTTTACTTACTACAACTGTTAGCAGCCTATTACAGAAATTACTTGCAAAATATTTACGGTAATTATATAAGTTTTCATAATTCCATTACATGTAAATGGTTACAAATTATTAGAGCTAAGATATTTTAATAATGGTAAAGGAATGACGAGCGAAGTGTAGAAATACTCTACATGAGCAAGGAAATGACGCATACCAATATTATAAAGACTTAGCTATAATGCCGCTATAGCTCAGTGGTAGAGCACTTCATTGGTAATGAAGAGGTCGAAGGTTCGATTCTTTCTAGCGGCACCATTAAATTTCCCTTAAATTATTGATTTTCCTAAAAAAAACTTTAGTATAACTAGTTAAATCCATTGTGATTGCAGGAAAATATATGGGATCCAGCCTTACTTGCCAGCTTAAAGAAGCCTTAATGAACGCTATTTTCGATAATAATAAAGATGCAGTGCTGGAAATAATTCATGGCGATTTTGATATTAATTTTGTTGATGAAAATGGCACTACTCCTCTTATTTCAGCATGTGAACTTGGACATGAAAAGATAGTGGGCATATTGTTAAAGAAAGGCGCTGATAAAACTATGCAAGATATTAATGGCAATACAGCCCTACATTATGCAGCTGAGAATAATGACTATAATATTGCTGTTCTTCTACTTCAAAAACCCGCATGTATTGAAATTTGTAACAAACTCAAACAAACACCTTTAGATATTGCGATTTTTAATAATCATTTAGAAGTTACAGCCGCGCTGATACTTAAAGGCGCGGAAATAAGATTCAAAGAATCTGATGATAAAAAAATTAAAAAAATTATTTTATCAACCAATCCCATAAAAATGGCACGCTCAGTTATTACTAAACTTAACCAAGTGCAGCTAACAAAGTTTATAGAAGATAAAGAGTCTATGCCAAGCCCTGTTCCCAAGTGGCGTTCGGAAATTGACTCTGAAGCAGTGCTTGCTAATTCTTCAGCAGTTTCAACAGGGAAATATTAATATAGGAATATCATGTTACAACAATTATTCATTAAAGCTTCCACATATGCTAGTAAAAATACATTTAAAGGGGCTTTCACGCAAACCATGCATTTTAATAGCCATAAGCCCATTCCTATGGAAGAAAGTTTATTAAAAGCTGTAAAAGAAAAGAACAAGCCTGAAGTTAAATATTATCTAACTAAGCCTATAAATTTGAATCATGTATCAGAAGAGTTGGGTAGCATTTTTCACGCGGCTGATAGTGTTGTAACAAGGTTTTTTCTTAAGTTCCCTGTAAACCCCAATTTACTTAATACAAAAGGCAATGCGCCGCTTCATGATGCATGTAATATTGGTTACTACGATAAAGTTGAAAGGCTTTTATCTCATAAAGATATTAATCCAAATATTCAGAATCAAATGGGCAGAACGCCACTTCATTATGCAACAATGCTTAGCAATTCAAGGATTACTGAACTTCTGCTATCTCATAAAAATATAAAACCTGGAATTTGCGACAATTTTGGTAATACTGCGCTACATACCGCCCTTACCGCTGTTAACATAGAAACTATACTTAGGGATGGACGTATTAATCCTAAAGCTCAGAATATTTTCGGAGAAACCGCTCTTCATGAAGCTGTTGAAAACGGAATGATAAAGCTTGTAGAAGCGTTTTTAAAGCATGATAGATCTAATAATTATATGCTAATCAATCCTTCTATTAAAAACCTAGCAGGCGATACCCCGATCGATATAGCTTTTCAGGAAGGATATGTTGAGATAGCTAAGTTACTTGCATCCCACCCATACCATGATAAAGAAAATGCTAAAAGCTTTAGAGAAATTACTGAACTTGCAAAACTTGCGCATGATTTAGATGTAGGTAAAAGGTAAGACTGAGAATTTATAACAATCAATTGAAATCCTGTGCTTTTACAGGATTTTAATAAGCAGCTGTTGATAAATTGTAATTCTTGCTTATAAAGTCTTTGTAATTACTTGCAAAATTATCCAGCATTTTAGCATCCATATTGTTTGCAATCAACCTTACGTCTGCTTTAATTGGCTCTTCACAAAGATAGTTTAAAAGTTCTTTGTTATTACCATCATTAAAGCGCATGAAAAATTGCTTTCTAAGACGCAAAATTGCACCCTTATCGTTTAACATTTCATAAGCAACTGCAAGCTTGACTATAAGCTTTTCCTGAAGTTGGTCAATCTTTCCTTCTGACTCTGACCAAATTTCTGTTGCAAGATTAAGCTCGTTCTTTATTGCAGCCCAGTCTCGCTGCCTCCAGTAAATATCTGTTCTGATACCGCTTGCATTAGTACTAAGATCATTTTTCAGCATTGTCAGAGCTATGTCATATTTTTCATTTTCAGCATATGCAGTTGCTTTTAAATATTTAAATTTACGGCTTTCATCAAAGTCAGGCTCTATCTCTAAAGGTAAGGCTAAAATTTCTACTGCCTCTTTTGGTTTATTATCAACCAAGTATAAATAAGCCAGTTGCTTAATTAAGTTATTTCGTTCTAAGCCTTTCGACCTGAATCTTATCTGGTGATTCAGAATGTTTTGAGCCTGGTCTAACAAATCTATATCTACCAGTCTGTTCACCATTTTCCTTACAATTTCATCACCTTTATCACCAATTGGTGTAAGCTCTCGAAATTCAAAAAACAAATTTGCATATTCCATTTCATTAATACTTTTAGGAAGCTCGGTTTGGCTAAATAATTCTACGAACTTTTTACTCATATCTGATGCTAGTACGATAGCCTCTGGAATACCTATAAAATTTTCAACAACATTTTGCCATGCTCTAAATGCTTTATTATAAATACCGTTTTCATAAGCAAGATTACCATAACCAATTAGCATTTCAGCTTCGGTCGCATCCCCTCTCCATATAGATAAAGCTTTTTCCATTTTATCCAAAGCGGCTGTCGCATCAATTTTTTTTTCTTCATACTCAATTTGAGCAATTTTAAAAATTGCTTTTGCTCTGTTTTTAAGGTCGCCTGAATCATCTGAAAGGTCTTTAAGTACTTTCATCGCAAACTTGTTATTTTTATTTCTCTCGGCAAGCATTGCCTGAAAATATTTAAAATCATTAACATACTTACTATGCATAGCCATAGAAGCATGCTGAATAATATTTGCTGCGGCATCATATTCTTCGTTATCAAGCATGTCCTCAAGCTCAATTAACGCAAGCTTACTGCTAACTAATAGCGGGTACTTTTTTAAAAAAAATTCGCTATTTATAACATAATTTATTCTACGGTCTTTGTACTCATCGTTAACTTTAAGATTTGCCGCCGCTATCCACATGCTCAGTTCATTATGATATTTTGAATGTACTTTACTCATATCTAATTCATTAAACCTGTTTTTCGCTACCACAAATTTATTGTTTAAAAAACTAAGTAGCGCCATTTTGATTTTCAGGTCTATATTTTTTTGAATTTGCGGGTCATAAATAATGGCATTCTCAATTACCGCTTCTGCTTCTTCTGTCATTCCGTTTTGAAAATAAAAATCCGCAAGCCTTAATCTTTGAATATATTTGTATTTAGTATCAGTTTTAGTCAGATCATAAAGTATTTTTCCAAGCTTTTTGCTGTAGTCAGGCACTGGCTCTCTCCAGTTACCAAAATTAAACATACTATCGCTGGTTTGATAATTCATACTGGTTTTTTTGTAACTTGGGGAATCTATTATTAAATTATTTTTCTTAATAGACGTTTTAATATTATCATTTTTCTTAAGTAATGCTGCACCAAGTACAGTTCTAATAAGATCAAAATCAGTGAAGTGATAATTTTTCTCAACGTTTATTACATCATTATTTACTGTATAAACTATAAAATTTTCACCTGTATCCTGGTCTATAATATTTACGCTATTTGTAAGTCCTGGTATGGTAAAAGAGATTTGAAACTCTGGTGTAATTTGATTTTCACCAACCTCATAAGCATCTTTTGGCACATTGTCTCTGGTAAGTGTAATAAGCCATGAACTTCTTTCTCTGGCTACTTTTATATTTTTGTTAGATGGAATTTTATAATATACATAATTACCCATTGCTGATGAAGTTAACTTAATAGGCGCATCTTTAGGCATTACCGGAGGATTATCATTACTATCAAAGACTACATAAATATAACCAGATCTCTTAAAGATTGCCGCACCAACAGGGTTTTGCCATTCAAAATTTAACTCAAGGTCAGTACCAATTTGGGCAAATTTTATTAAATTAAGTTCGGTTATTTTTTCTTTAACCTTTGTTATTGGTGCTTTTACAATCTCTTCTTTTTCAGCTGGCTCTTCTTTTTTTGCTTCGTCTTTAGAAGGTAGCTTCAAAACCTGATCTGATTTTAAGGTTGGAACGGGAGTTTCTTTTTTTGGCTCAGGATTTTTTGGAGACTTAACCGCCTTTACTGTTTTTGTTTCAGTTTTTACAGTTTCAATCTTTTTAGTTTCAACCTGCTTAAGTTTACCATTATCTAAAGGGGTTACTTTTTTAGTTTCTTCTGTTTTTACAACTTTTTTCTCTTCTTTTTTAGTAATGGACTTTGTATCTTTTTTAGCTGCATCAAGCTGTTTTTTAGGATCAGCATTTTTTTGAATATTAGCAGTTTTAATAATCTCTATACCAAAAGCATTATCTCCTAGGAATTTTCTAACTTTTCCAGGATTACTTTTTAGTGTAATAATTATCTCATTTTTTTTTGATATAATTGACTTAATATATTTAGAATTTTTAGGGGCAGATATTTTACCCTTCACTGGATCTTTTAAAATAATGATAACTTTTGTATCGTTGTGAATTACTTTAATAGTTTTATTATATTTAGCGTTAAAAATAAGCCTTTCATTGGTAGTATCAAGATTTCTTACTTTAATAGAGTTTATAGCCGCAGCATTTGCTGAGCTTAAAGAACATATGAATGATATAATTATCAAACTAATTGCTAATAATAATTTCAAAGCTATTCTCACCTAAACCATTAGTATATTTTAATTCACAATTGATATTATCTAATGTTGTCGCATTTCTCAAGAATTTTACAATTCTCAAACATTTATTTGATCTGTCTATAAAAGTTTGCTGCGTTAAGTCTTCGGTGTGTATATATGTTCTGACTTTTAATTTTTTCTGCATATTGAATAAAATAGTGGATAAAAAGCTTATAAAGTCTTTAGCTTCGTCATCAACATATTCGTTAAGCAGGAAAATTTCTTTTTCTGGCGCAGAAACTATGATACCGTCTATATCTGAATAAACTTCTGCTATAAACTTACCTTCATAATTTTCAATATGATTTTTAATCACCTGCTCTAGGTAAACGTTTTTAATACCTTCAACTTTTGGCATTTCTGAAACTTTCTTCATATTATTTTCTATTTCGTGAAAGTTTTTAACATTATGCCTTAGGTTTACTGATGCTACTATGTTATCCCATAATTTTTGCGTAGGCATAATATCAATGTATAGCAAGATAAAAAATGAAAGTATCAGAGAAAGTAAGTCGCCAAGTATCATCATCCATGGCTGCGATACTTCGGAGGTAGATGATAAATTACGAATAACCAAATCTAAAGTTTTGCTATTTGAGCTATTATATAGTTTTTTAGAATTTATTTCTTTATCATCTGCGTCTTTTTTATCTGAATCTTCAGATGAAGCTTCAGAGGATGGCTTACGGTAAAAAATAAATTCTGCATCATCAGTCATTGCTCTTGATCCTCATTGTAAGCTTACTATTGGGAACTATAATCAATGTTAGCAAATCTTTTCTATCAAGCTGAGTGCTAAAAAGATCAAACAAATATGATATGTTGTCGCGTGAGGAAAATTTAGGATATTCAGGCAATTCAATTTTAAGCTTCATAAGCTTTTTATTGTCATTAATTACTGCGAAAACTGTTTTAAAAAAATTTAGGTGCTGCGGCTTTAATGTATCATTTTCAAATAAGTCGTTAATGTCTATGCTAATTTCATATTCACCCTGATAATTCCTTTTAAAAACCCACATTGCAAGTCTTGAGCTTTCTTCTAAGGTTCCAACCATTGAAGATTCTACTTTCTTTTGCATGGTATGCTCATTTGTTGAAGCATCATATACAGGCTTTTCATTATGGGGCGTAAATTTTGATTGTGATATTATTAATATAAAGAAGCTATTGAGAATAATATATAAACTTATAGTGATAATATGCCGGTTGTTCATTTTATAAAAAGCAATCTGATAAATGGTAGTTTTGTTACTATTTTACCAAAATCTTTAAATTTGCCAAGCATTTGTCCAAATTTTACAGTATTATCTAATTCTTTGTACATATAAGCTATTGTATCGGAGTTATTTAGCGACTTATCTTTAAACCAGAACAATATAGTTTTTGTATATACAATGTATAATAATGAACGCTTTGAATAATAATTAAAATCTAAGGCTTTATCCCCTATTATTCTCCATGTTTCGTCTGACTCTTTCCAAATTTGCTTAAGCAGCAATTTTCTGTCCTTAATCAGCAACATTGATGAACCAGTTTCTAAAATCTCTTTATATGGCTGAGCAGCCTCAAGTTTTTTTATAATAACATGAGCTATCTTATGCCTGATTCCCATATTGTGAAATTCAGCCTGGTTTAATTTCTCAATAAAGTCAGCATTTATTATATTAATAAGCTCCTGCATTATTGAAACAAAACCTTTTGGAAAGATTACATCATTTAAAGCATAGTCGATATTGGCATCACTATAGGCTGCTTTAAGCGATACATCTGTCCAGCCATCAAACGGTATATGATTAACTAGCTGATTTACAATGCTTTTTCTTAAAAAACTTAAATTTACTTGCATGTTGGTAATTTGTGTATTATTATCTCGGGATCAGGTTACCAGCTATTTAATAGTTTGTCAAAAAAGACCGGAAAGGGGGTAAAGAAATTGGTAAATACTGTTGTAAGAGATAATAACGTTGAGCAGGCACTTCGCGCGCAAAAGAAAAAGTTGCAAAGAGAAGGAGTTTATCGCGAAATGAAACAACGCAGGCATTACGAAAAGCCAAGCGAAAAAAGACAACGCAAGAAAACTGAAGGCATAAAGCGTCAGCGTAAGCTTAAGTCTAAAAACGAAGATAAATAAATAAAAAAAGGTCGGTTCAATTGCCGACCTTTTTTTTTAAATACATATATACAATTATGATAAAAAAATATTTCATTATACTGTTGCTTTCACTAATACCTTGTACCAGTTTTGCAGGCAAAGGTTCTGATTTCATGAATTATTTAAATTCAGCTGACAAAGTAGCAAGCACAGCAGAAGCGATAACTATATTAGCAGATACACAAGTCAGATTATCTGCGATAGAATCCTATGTTAACAATGACAGACCAGATACAGCTACAAATGAAATATCCGGACTTAGAAAAGATTTGGCAAAAGCGATTAAAATACTCATAGATAATAATTTCCCAGAAGAGTCAAAAGCTTATAAACTTGATATTATAGGAGCAAATGACTATTTATCGGTTGCATATAGCCTTAGGGATTTTCAAGAAATTTCACCTGAATATAAAAAACTTTCAATGCAATTATCAATGCATATATGTAAAAACTTAACTACCAACACTATAACGCTACTTAAAGAGCTTGCAACATCAATAGTAAAAACTCCAAGTTCTAAAAATGCTATTAAATATCACACGAACCTAACAAGGATCAAAAAGATTAACGTAGAAATTTCAACAAATATAATTGCACTTATTACTGAACTTGCAAAAGCAGAATCTATTGCTAAAAGGTAGGGGTTTTACTAATCCACTATCAACCCTTCTGACACATAAATTATACACTTACAACCAAGTACCTTATGGATACATGTAGATTTATGGATTGCTTCAAAATATTTCATATTTTTCGCAACGACAGTAACTGATGATTTGGAAAGACTTTGAGATAACATATTTTTTTCTACACCTAAACTTCCAGCATGTATCATAACTATAGTTAAGTCTTTATAACTCTGGTGCATCTATTACTCTCACTAACCGAAGCATTACCAGGCTCTTCGCTTGTCATTTTATATTTATATGGATTGCTTCAAAATATTTCATATTTTTCGCAATTGTATAGGTTCGGAGTATCGGTGACGGAATTTTGAGTGAAAAGGGTTGACAATAAGTCTGAAAGGGTTGTGTAAAACGCTTTC